>DATCFJ010000252.1:0-2573 GCA_036509605.1 Polyangiaceae bacterium
GAATCGACATCGCGCTCGGCTTGTCGATCACCAGCGGTTGGTCGTACCACCACGCATTCTGCCAATGAAAATCCCAGCGGTCGACGTTCACGAGACAGCGCGACGCGCCGTCCGCTTCGACGTCTACCTCTAGCGTGCGGCCGAGCGTATGCATGTGCGGCATTGCGCCGTAAACGGTGAACGAGCCCGTGGCGAGCATCGCCGAGCTCATGGATTCGACGAGCTCCTGGCCCGGAGGCAGCTTCAGGTCGGTGTCTGCCATTGCCAAGTATTGCGCGGTGATCACAGGCTTGGCCGCGAACTGGAGCGCAACTTTGGTGCGGTCCGGCGCCGTGCCATTGTCGAGGTTGTAGTGGATCTGAACGATCAGATCGCGTTTGGCTGCGAGCGGCACTCCGGTGCCGGTGGGGAGTTGGATCGCGCCAGCGCCGGGCGCCCACATCGCTAGCGGGCTCGAGTCGACGCCAGCGCCACCGAAGCACGGATAGCCATCGCCAGGCGCGGCATCGTCCAAGTCGTGCGCGGCCTTCGCTGCGCTGTCGTCATTGGGCTGGTAGACGATCACGTGGTGCACCTCGCGCGCCTGGCCCGGCTGCACTTCGTAGGCGGTGACGTACTGAAGCTGGGTCACGGGCGCGGGCACCACGAAGCAGCGATAGTCATCGTGACCGTCAGCGCTGCTCGGCGTGTACGAAACCCCGATGTCGAGCAACGCGTCCGGCGCCCCGAGCGACGGCGGCGCATCCGGCACAGCCGGTGCCTTGGACGAATCGCCCGCCGGTGTTCCCGCTTTCGCCCAGCGGCCCAGCAAATCTATCTCGTCGTCGCTGAGCCAGCGCGCGTTCGAGTAAGTGTTACAGCTGCCGCTGTTGTCGACCGGCATGGGCGGCATTTTCCGCGCTGCCGTGTCGCTCACGATGTCGCTCGCGTGAGCACGCACCGAGTCGTAATCCGTGAGCGCAAACGGAGCGATGCCGCCGTCGCGATGGCAATTGACGCAATTCTGATTCAGCAGCGGCGCGACGTCCTCGTAGTACTTCGGCGCGTTCGCGTTCGCGTTGGCGCTCGCAGCGTGGTCCGACGAGCACGCGCTCGCCAGAAGCCCCACGCAAAGCAGCCCGAATACCCCAAACAGCCGCCGCTGAACGCGACCCCGCCCGAACCCGCGACCCATTGTAGTTCCCATGTCGTGTGCCCAGCATCACACCTTCACGCGAGGCCCTCAATCGGGAAAACACTTCGCAAACCCAATCCGGCGCTAGCTCGAACGCGCTCGCTTTCGGCAGCTCGGGCATGCGCTCGCCATTCGAGATCTCCGCCACCAGATGACCTGAGACCTTCTGAAGGTTTTCGTAGGTAGCTCGTCGGCGCGCAGGATCGACCATAGCAGGCCAGTTTGGCAGAGTCCCGCTCATTCACGGCAATGAGCTTCTCGAGTTCTTAGACCCCGACTATCCAACTCAGCAGGATCCGTCACGAAGGCTCGTGCTCGGTCAGCATTCTATTCGGGCCACGACGATCGCCCTCTGACGCCGTTGGTAGCATTTCAGACGGCTGCAGCTTCCCATCCTGAGGCAGCGCTCGCCTGGCTTGAGCGACTGAAGAATATCCCCGACGAGGCAATCAATGAGGTCGTCGACGCCGTACCAGAACGCCTCATGCCGAGGACGGCCAAGGACTTCGCTTGCGCGCTCCTGGAGTGCAATGCCAAGCTACTGGGCGTCCGATGACCTCGAGCTATGAGCCCCCCGCGTTATTCGTAAATTGGCAGGACGAGAGCTCGCGGCGCATTTTTCCCGTTGGACGTTTGGTTACTCTCAAAGGGGAAGGATACGAGTTCGCTTACATCGCGGCCGCGCGTGAAGCTCAGGAATTCGGTTTCGCTCCTTTCCAGGCGTTTCCCGACCTAGAGCAGGTGTACCGCGCGCCCGAGCTACCGGCGTTCTTCAAGAATCGCGTGCTGCAGCCCGGTCGTCCTGATTACCCGCTGCACCTCAAAGAGCTTGGGCTCGAATCGGCGACCGCAACGCCAATCGACATCCTGGCCCGAAGCGGCGGCCGTCGCGTGACTGACCCGCTGGAGGTATTCGCTGAGCTCGTCCAGGTTGGCGATCGCCTCGAGACGCACTTCTTCGTTCGTGGCATTCGGCACCAGGTAGGTGCTGAAGACGCCGTTGCCCACCTTCACTCTGGCGACAGTCTGCGCCTCAAGCCCGAACCGACCAACGAATTCAACGGCAACGCGCATCTGCTCGTCTGCCATGACGGTCGCTCCGTCGGCTACGTCCCCGACTACCTCGTCGACGACCTCAAACAATTGATGGATCACGACGACTCGCTCGAGGTGGAAGTGGTTCGAGTGAATGCCCCGCCTTCACCATCGCAGCAGCGATTGTTGTGCAAGCTGAGCATCTCCGGCACCGCGCCGAGGCCTCATCGTGCGGCGCGTTTTGAGCCGATTTCTCCGGCAGCGATTCGGCTCGACGCGCAAGCCGCATCGGCTGCAGGTCTCCAGCGACGCACCGGATAGCCAATCGGTCGCTCGCTCCGTCGAGCCAACGCGTACGTAGGCA
>DATCFJ010000253.1:0-7146 GCA_036509605.1 Polyangiaceae bacterium
TGGTTGGCCGTTTCCGCGTGTGTTAGCCTCCGCGCGCTTTGACGACTCGGAAATGGGCTGGTTTTGCGCGTCGCAGCGCGAGCATGGCGGGGTTGCTCGCGGGACTGAGCGCCGTTGCTTGCAGTATTCGCTCGAACGGCCCGCACTGGATCGAAACGCACGGGCGAGCGCAAGTGCAGCGCATCGCGGGCGGGCCAATGGGGCTGTTGGCGATCGGCACCAACGGGCTAATCTACTCGTACCCGGAATTCGGCAGCGTTTGGCACGAGTGGAACGGTCGACTTCATCCGCGCGTGATCGTTGGCTCCCGCCATGGTTTGGCATACGCGGACCAAGAAGGGCGCATCGGGAAGGGGGACCACGGACGCATCGACAACCCCGAGTGGAACCTCGGTCCGGCTGTCACCGCGCTGGCGACGGACGAAGAGGGCTACATGCTGTATGCCGTCACTGACGGCCGCATCTCGCAGCTGCTCGAATCAGGTTCCGTCGCAGGTCCGTGTACCGAGCTGCGAGCGGTCAGCATCGCGGTGGCTCAGGGTCAGCTGTGGGTGAGCGACGGGCAGCGCGTGTATCAAGCGTCCAACGCGGGCTGCAAGCCGGCGCCCGGTGCGCCGACCAAGGTCGTGCACCTTGCAGGTCTGGGAACGCGAATCTTCGCGGTCGACGAGGCGGGCGACGTGTATCGGCTGCAGCCGAAGACCGGTTGGCAGCAGTTGCCGCGCCCGCAAAAGTTTCGCCCCGACCAAATGCCACATCTACATCCCGCGACTGACGTCGCGGTGACCAGCACGGCCGCATGGGTCGTTGACGACGAACAAAACGTGTTCGTGCTCTCGGAATCCGAATGACCAACTCAGGCGCGCCCTCTCCGCCGCAACGTCCAAAGGCCCTGCCTTGGCCGCAAACCGTGTCGCAGTTGTGGCCGCCAGCGATGCTGATTGCGACCGGCTGGTGCTTTGCCCTGTCTGCGATTTGGCAGCTCTGCAATTTGCGCCTCGTCTTCGACTTGGTTCTGCGAGCCGAAGACAGCAACGTGCGCAGCATGCAAGCGAAGCCACGCGAGCTGGCCGCCCAGCTGCTAGTTGCCGCGCTGGTCGGAGCGGGCATCCATATCGCCTTCATTTTTAGACAAATCCGTAAAGGGACGTATCGAAACGCGCCGTACGGCTATTGGCTAGCGGTCGCCTCGGTCTGCCTGCCGCCACTGTTTCTGCCCGTCTTCGAGTACGAGCACGCGTTCCTCGCGGGCATCTCGATCTTGGTGTTGGCGTCGGCCGTGGCCTACGTCGGGGCACGCTTCACGCGCGATCGAAAGCTCGTCTTGCCCGAGCCGTCACCGCGCGCCGCCTGGGGGCTCGTGTGTGCGGCGTTCGTGTTGTTCGTATCGGTGATCGGCTTTCTCTCGCATCGCCGCCTTTCGGCCTTCTACGCGCACCCTTACGACTACTCCTGGGAGATGAACGCCCTCGCCGGCATCTTGCGGCACGGGATCCCGACCATCTCGACGGGCGCCGACTCGTATTACAGCGGCAAGCATTTACCGGCGCCGTACTTCAACTTGCACGCGCCGATGATCTACTACGTCTACGCGCCGTTCTACGCGCTGTGGCGCGACCCGCGAACGGTGCTCTGGCTGCAAGCGGCGTTGATGGGCAGCGGCGTGTTTGGCGCGTATTTGGCCGGCCGCCGCTGGTTCTTGCATCGCGGGCTCGCCGTATTGGCCGCCTTCGCCTACGTGCTCAACCCGCAGGTCCAAAGCTATTGTTTGCACGATATTCACGCCAACATTTGCGCCATACCGCTGATGCTGTTGGCGGTCGGTTTCATGGAGGCCAAGCGACCTCGGCTCGCAATCGCAATGGCCCTGCTCATAGCCATCTGCCGCGAGGAGACGGGCATCTACGCGGCGAGCGTCGGCTTGTTCTGGCTACTGGGTCGACCTGACCGCGTGCGATTTCGCGCGGGACTAATCACCGTTGGTGCGTCGGCCGTGATCTACGTGTTGATGACCGCGGTGCTCATGCCCGCGTTCGGCGGCGAACCGCGCATGGGCAGGCATTTCTCGTTGTTCTTCGATTCCGCGGGCCCAGGCGGCTTCGTGCGCGTGCTGCTACTCAATCCGTTCGGCGTGTTCTCGTCCATGCTGTCCCCAGTGCGAACCGAGTACGCCTGGTTGTCGTTCATCCCGATGGGGCTGGTGGCGCTGTTCGGCGGGCGCGCAGCTTGGTTTCTGCTGCCCACGCTGCCGCTGCTCTTGGCGAGCGGAAACCCGGACTTCTACTCGAACGGGATCAACTACGGCGCGCCCATCACCCCGCCCGCGATCTTGATGGGCATGATGGGCATTCGCGCGCTGCTCCTGAGTAGGCGCATGCGCCTTGCCTGGGGCCGCGGACGCCACGTGCCGATTCTGCTGTTCGTCGGCAGCACGGTGCTCGCAAGCAACGTGCTGTACGGGAACATCGCCTCTAAGACGTACAAGCTCGAATACGGAAACCACCCGGTCCGCGAGAACGAGTATCGCTATCACGGCAACCTGGGCTGCTTGTCGAAAGTGCCTTCGTTCGGCGCGCGCGAACGAGGCATCTGGGATGTCATCGCTCACATCCCGCCAGATGTGCCGATCTCCACGAGCTGGCTGCTCAACCCCCCGCTTTCCAATCGCGACATCGCGCTTGTCTATCCGTATCTAGGTCAGCAACAAGACGAAACGCAACGAGCTCAATACGTGATTCTGGACAAGCTCCCGCCGATGATCGAACCAACCGATCGCTACATCCAGGAGCTGCACAGCAACCCGGGCTGGCAGGTCGCGTACGAGAACGAATACGCGGCGCTATTCAGGCGCCGCAGCGCGCGTTGACCCGGAATTTTCGAGGCGGAGGGCGCGGCGAGGGTTCGGCTTCGCTCGACAAGAGATTCCTTGTATAGAAAGCCAACCATGGACCGCCCGACCCTGAGCCTGGTCATCCCAATCTTCAACGAAGAAGCGGTCATCCCCGAGCTCGATCGCCGATTGAAAGCCGTGTTGGCCAATTGGGGTGATCTGATTGATTCCTGGGAGGTCGTGTTCATCAACGACGGCTCGCGAGACGACTCACTCTCGCAATTGCGCAAGATGGCAGAAGCCGAGCCCCGCTATAAAGTGCTCTCGTTCGCGCGCAACTTTGGTCACCAGATGGCCATCACGGCTGGTATCGATCGCGCCGAGGGTGCCGCTGTCGTCGTGATGGACGCCGATCTGCAAGACCCGCCAGAAGTCGTGCGCGAGATGATCACGCTCTGGCGCCAAGGCTTCGATGTCGTGTATGGCGTGCGCCGCAAGCGTGCGGGCGAAACGATCTTCAAGAAGCTTACCGCGGCTGCCTTTTACCGACTACTGCGAGCCATGCTCGGCGGGATCTCAATCCCGGCGGACGCAGGCGACTTCCGACTCATGTCTCGCCCCGTCGTCTTGGCCATGCGCGCGCTCAAAGAGCGTCACCGCTTCGTGCGCGGCATGGTGGCCTGGGTGGGCTTCCGCCAAACCGCCGCCTACTACGACCGCGAAGCTCGCTTCGCCGGAGAAACCAAGTACCCGCTACGCAAGATGGTCCGCTTCGCGATCGACGGCATCACGTCCTTTTCCACAGTTCCGCTGCGCTTTGCGACCTGGCTCGGCGTCTTCGCAGGGCTCGTCGCAGTCGTCATCGCGCTGTGGGCCGTCTACATCAAGCTGTTCGTCAGCGGCGCCGTGCAAGGTTGGACGACCATCATGATAGTCGTCGCGCTCGGCACCTCGGCACAGCTGCTCATGATCGGAATCTTGGGTGAGTACATTGGCCGCATTTACGAAGAGGTAAAGCGTAGGCCGCTGTACCTCATCGCCGAAGAAATCAACCTGGACCGGCGCGAGCGCTCGAACGTCGACTAGCGACAGTGCTCACGCTGGTCGCAGAAGTCCTCTGTTTTGGCCGTTATCCAGGCCTCCAATCGTGGGAGTTCAGCCTCGGATTGGTTGCGGCCATACATGACCTGGCGTAGAACTCCGCGCCATGCAGCCGAGCCCGAACGACGATGTGCGCCGCCAGAAGGAAGCCGAATTCCATGATCAGTGGGCGGCGGATGTGGACCTCGACGCGACGCTGATCGACGAGACGTTTACGTCGACTACAGCGATTGAAAATCAGTTCGTGCTTCAGCAGTTCGGCGACGTGCGTGGGCTGCGCGTCTTGGACTACGGCTGCGGCGCGGCGGAGGGCGGCATCTATCTCGCCAAGCAGGGCGCGAAGGTCGTCGCCATCGACGTATCTCCAGGCATGCTCGAGCTGGCGCAACGCCTAGCCAAGAAGCACGGCGTCGAAATCGAAACGCGCGTCGTTTCGGGTGACGCAATCCCCGCGGCGGACAGCGAGTTCGATCGCATCTACGGCAACGGCGTGCTCCACCATGTACCGCTGTCGACGGCGATCCCAGAGCTGGCTCGGATCATGAAGCCAGGCGGCCTGGCCTGCTTCATCGAGCCGCTGCCGTACAACCCGGTGATCAACGTCTACCGCAAGATCGCCGAGGCGGTGCGCACGCCGGACGAAAAGCCGCTCTCGTTCGAGAACATCGAGATGTTCAAGGCGTCCTTCGGCAGCGTTTCACACCGTGAGTTTTGGCTGACCACGCTGGCTGTGTTTTTGAAGTTTTTCGCCTGGGACCGCGTAAATCCGAACAAAGAGCGGTACTGGAAGAAGATCTACACGGACGCCGTAAAGATCGCGCCGTTCTTCGATCCGCTGAAGAAGCTCGACGAGCGGATCCTGTCGCATGTGCCGGCGCTCGGTCGCTTGTGCTGGAACACGGTCATCACGGTCTCGAATCCCCACAAAAAGTAGTCTTGGCTTAGCGCCCTCAGCACGTAGGTCCTTTCCACGAGCATGTCCGAGCACGAGCCCCCTGCCCAAGAAGGAGCACCGACCAGCCCGGACTCCGTCGTCGTTCCTGAGCCGTTGTCTGGCACGTCAATCTTGGGCGATCAGCCGCCGCTGCTGCTCGCAGACAACGCCAGCAGCGGGCCTTGGCAGCCATTCCCGCTGCAGCCGCCGCCGGACACTCTTCCGCGTACGGCTCTGGCCGTCACGACGCTGGCCGCAATCGGCCTGTCGCTGGCGCTCATGCTGCAAACCTTCCATCTGAAATACTCGCCTCGCAGCGACTTCATGTCCCGCAACGTGCTGGGCGCAGAGCCGCGCAAGGTCCTGCTGCTCTCGATGGGCGCAAGCACGCTGTTCGTGCTGCTGGTGTGCGGCGTGCTTTGGCTTTGGAAGCGAGAACGCATGGCCGCAACGCTATGCACGGTAGCCACCGTGCTCGGTCCGCTGTGTCTCGCCTTTTCGTGGCCCTTGTTTTTCATCTGGCAAATCGGGCAGGACCACCCAACCTGGTACTTGGTCTTGCTGACCGCGTTCGTGTTTGCGTCGCGCGCTCTATTCACCAATTCGTTGCGCACCGTGGCCGAGCTCAGTCGACCCGCGTGGCTGCGCTTACCCGCAGTCCTAACGAAACTGCGCCTGCCTTCGGCCTGGGCGATCAGCGTCGTGGCGGCCGCCGCCGTCGCCTATACCGCGTATATCGGGCACTTCACCGTGCTGCGGCATCGCTTGATTCAGTCGACCGCGTTCGACTTGGGCATCTACGACAACCTGATGTTCAACGTCATCCACGGCAGGTTCTTCAAGTCGCCCGTGCTCTTCGGCCCCGGCAAGTTCAGCTACATCGCCGGCCACGCCGAGTACGTGATGGTGCTGTTCGCGCCGCTGTACGCGCTCAAGCCGGGCTCCGAAACGCTGCTCTGGATGCAAGCAGCGTTCCTCGGTGGGGCGGCTATTCCACTGTTCTTGTTCGCGCGTCAGTTCCTGACACGCGCATCAGCGACGCTGATCTCGCTAGCGTATTTGATGTTCGCGCCGCTGCACGGACCCAATTTCTACGATTTTCATTGGCTGCCAGTAGCGATTTTCTTCTACTTTTGGCTGTTTTACGCGATCGCCACACGGAAGACCTGGCTGTCAGTGCTGATGCTGCTCGTGCTCTTCGCCACGCGCGAAGACATCGCGGTCGGCTTGGCCATGCTCGGCGTGTTCCTGTTCGTAACTGGCGCCCGGGTTCGGTTCGGGCTGGTGCTCACCCTTGTTTCGGGCATTTGGTTCGGCATCAACAAGTTCATCATCATGCCGCACGCTGGCGCATGGTGGTTCGAGAACATTTATGCGGAGCTCTTTGCCGACGGCAAATCCAGCTATGGCAGCGTGATCCTGACCTTGGCGTCCAACCCGGTCTTCGCGTTGACCACGCTCATCCGGGAGAACAAGCTGGCTTACGGCTTTCACATGGTCGCGCCGCTGGCCTTCTTGCCATTACGCAAGCCCGCGTTCGTGCTGCTGCTAGTCCCCGGCGCTTTCTTTACACTGCTGACCACCGCCTATTGGCCCACGGTCTCGATCGCGTTCCAGTACACGTCCCATTGGATCCCGTACTTGTTCTTGGCGGTGGTGCTCAGCTTGTGGCTGTTCAAGTTCGAGGCGGACGGCAGGGCCAAGTTTCACGCGGCGATGATTACGCTCGTCTTTGCCGTCCTCGCACATAGCTACAACTTTGGAGCCATTCTGCAACGCGAAGGCGTCGTGGGCGGCTTCTCGCGCGTCCAATTCACGATGTCTGACGCCGAGCTCAAGCGCTACCAGGCGATGATGCAGGAGGTCGCCATGATTCCGAAAGACGCGAGCGTCGCGGCCGGCGAGTACATGAACCCGCATATCTCGGCGCGCAAAGATGCCTACGTCTTTCGGTATGACGTAGGCCCCGTCGACTACATCTTCATCAGCCGAAACGAGATGAGCTCGGACCTCCGGCGTACGCTGAACGACAAGTTTCAGAAAGAGCGCTACGGCCTGGTCGCCTACACCGGCGATGAATTCTACCTCTTCAAGCGCAACCTGAGCTCGCCCGCCACCGCTGGCGCGTTACAGCGTCTCGGCTTGACCGCACGCCCGAACTGACGCGCAGTAACGCAACCAATGAGCGAATCGAGCTTGAGCGCAACAGACAGTCGACCGACAAGACCTGGGGCGATGCGCAAGTATGCGCCCCGCGTACTCGCGTCATTGTTGATCGCCG
>DATCFJ010000254.1:0-3375 GCA_036509605.1 Polyangiaceae bacterium
CCCGCGCTTCGTGACGTGACGCTTCGGCATTCGGCTCAGCCGGGGAAGGCTCACCATGGAGCGAACGCGTGCGCGCCTTTTTGGCGCGAAGGGATGGATTTGTGCGGCGAGCTTGTTGGCTGCGGGGCTCGCTGCGCCGCGGGCTCGCGCGCAGTCTGCGGCAGACGTTGCGACCGCATCTGAAGCCGCACCAGCGCCAGTTGTATTACCGGAAACAAGCGACCAGCCAGGTGCAGTGATCTTCCCAGCGCGCGGCGCGGGCCCGCACCCGCTCACCGTGCTCTTACACGGCACGTGCGGTGATCCGGCGCGCTCGTGCAGCCACTTCGCGGACGAAGTCACGCGAACCTCAACGCTGATTTGTCCGCGCGCGAGTCAGCGCTGCGACGGCGGTGGCTCGAGCTGGCCAGCGAGCGGTGTGCCTGAAGCCGTCGAACGCGCAGTGACTCGCGCCAAAGCCGAGCTTCCCGATACCATCGACGACAGCCAAGGACGCACGCTGATCGGATACTCGCTGGGCGCATTCCGCGCGCTTCAAATCGCGCAAGCAAGCTCCGGCAAGTACCCAAGAGTGATGTTGATTGGCGCCAATATCGCGCTCAACCAAAGCCTACTGACGCAGAACGGCGTGCAGCGCCTGCTCTTGTGCGCGGGCAACTGGGACATGACGCACGACCACATGCAGCGCGAGGCAGAGCGCGTGCGGCGCGCCGGCTTGAGCGCGCGCTTCCTCGATTTGGGCCCGGTCGGGCACTTCTTCACCCCCAGCTTCGCCAATTACCTGCCGAGCGCGCTGTCCTGGCTGCGCGGCGCGTGAGCCCCCCTACCAAGTTTCGATGCTGTCTTCTGGCGGCACGGAAACCTTGTTTGGCGCTCGCGTTACTAATGTCAAAGCCCGGACCATCGCTCGCGCACTATCTATTGAAACAGACGCGGGATCTCGCTTCGCTCGACCCGCGCTGCTTAGACCTGATACGTTAGCCGGACTTGCCCGTCGTGAACGAAATGACCGACGCGCCCGTTCATATCGTCCCTTACGACCAGATGTGGCCCGCCATGTTCGAGGCGGAGAAGGCCTTCCTTGAGCCGCTGCTCGCGCCTTGGCGAAGCGGCCCGATTGAACATGTCGGCAGCACCGCCGTCGTCGGTCTCTGTGCAAAACCAGTCATCGACGTGATGGTTGGCGTGGGCTCGCTGCAGCATTCCGAACCAGCGAAAGATGCGCTTCGTGCCGCCGGGTACCAGTACGCCGAGTACAAGACCGAAGTCATGCATTGGTTCTGCAAGCCGTCGTTCGCCTTTCGCACGCATCACCTCCACCTCATCTCGTACCAAAGTGCGCTTTGGTACGAGCGTCTAAAATTTCGCGACATCCTCAGAGCAAATTCGGCTTTGGCCGCAGAGTACGCTGACTTGAAACTCGGACTTGCTCGCCAGTTTGAATTCGACCGAGACGCTTACACTGACGCGAAGCATCCTTTCATCTCCCGGGTCCTCGAGCTCGACGGCATTGTCAAACCGACTGGCTAACAAGGTGTGCAGCGGACGGGCTTGTCGCTCGCCTGCGGCTCGCTGGCGCCCGCAGCTGAACACCGGCACATTGGGCGGAAACACTGAGCGGCGTTGCGCGCGCGTTGACGGCCTCACGAACGCCTGCGAGTGTGCGTCACTAGAGACGCCTGCGGTGGCCGTGGCAACCGTCACGACAGACGCGGACGGAATGGAGATACCATGACAACTGTAATCGGCTACCACGATGTGAAGGACCAAAAGCATTGGCTCGCTTCACCGATGCGCGAGAAGTTTTTCGGTGCGCTCGGGATTACCAACATCCGGAAATTCATCGATCCAAAAAACCCATCGCGCGTCGCCATCATGATGGACGTCCCCGACATGAGTAAGCTCGAGGCCGCGATGCAGACTCCGGGGGCGGTCGAGGCAATGACGCACGACGGTGTCGTAGCCAGCACCTTGGTGATTCTGGTCGAGGCGTAGGCTTGCCGTTCTGCGGCGGCCCTCCGGGGCCGCCCGATTGTTCACGTCGAGGAGGTGCCCTCCCTCAGATCGCCTTCGCAGCGCCGACGTACGCGCTGTTAGGCGCACCAGGACCAACTCGAGCACGAACCGGATAGAAATTCAGATGAACCTCGAGGTCGTGACCGAGCTCCACTCGGGGCAGTAAAGCGAACAGTGCGTTCGCTCACCTAGCACCAAGAACTTCGCTTTCCAGCTGCGGCGACAGTCACGGTTGCCGATCAGCGACTGTTTTTTGATCAGTGGCTTCGCAGTCTCGGTGTCCACTCAAAACCCTAGAGATGTACGACGTCGCGGAGTCATTCGTGCCCCCGAGTGGGGGAACCCTGAGCGAGTGTGTTTGTAGCCTCGAGATAGAGGGCGCCCAACGAGTCGCAACTACCGCACGCCCGGATCATTTGTTACGCTGTGCCCCCTTCCGAAGCTACGGAGAAGTGAATGGGCACCCCTTCGATCCCAATCCTCCCTCAGGCTACGCCGAGCGCGGTCGAGGTCGCGGTCGACACGTACATCCGAATGTGGAGCGAGCCCGATCCGGCAGTCCGCGCAACGATGCTCGATGCGTGCTTTGCGGCCGACGGTCGCATGGTCACGCGCAGCCGCGAGATCCGCGGCCGGGTGGCGTTCGCCGAGTTGATGACGAGCTTCCTCGCAGATCCGCAGCTCCTGCGCATCCGGGTGGTTAGCCCGGTCGACGCGAAGGGCACCACGTTCCGCTTTCGCGCGGTCCTCGAACGTCGTGACGGCTCGATGCTCGAGAACTTCGACGCAGGTGAGATCGACGCCGATGGCCGCATCGCGCTTCTGCTGACGTTCGCCGGTCCGCTCGACGAAGCCGGCAAGAGCTGATCTGTAATCCATCGTCGGAGGCCAAGGTGCCGAGCTCGATCTGAGCCGGGTCAGTGCTTCACTCGAATGGCACAGGCTGAGCCAAAAGCTGCCGCGCGAGCTGCGCGGATATCGCGCGATCTCAGCCATTTGCGGCTGGCATGCGGTGTGCTTGAGTGTGGGAATGCGAAAGCCGAGTCAGTCTCGTAAGCTGCTAATCGCGTCGGTCGGTGTGGCGACCATCAATTACTTAGCGGCCTGCGGAGGCGACGCAAGCACGAGTGGCAGCGCTGGGGTGGTCGGGCAAGCCGGAAAAGGCGGAGCAGGCCAAGCCGGCTCCCCGACGAGCGGCAACCTGGTCGCGCCCCCTGAAGCCGGAGCTGCGGGAACCGCGGGCGCGCCGACGAGCGGTAACTTGGTCGCGCCCCCGGAGGCCGGGGCCGGCGGGACTTCGGGCACTGGCGACGCCGCTGGTGCGGCAGGCACGCCGGCAAGCGGCGCTGGCGGAACGGG
>DATCFJ010000255.1:0-3609 GCA_036509605.1 Polyangiaceae bacterium
GCGCTTTGGCCGATCATCGATACGCCAACTTCGCGCACGATGCGTTCGAACCTCTTCGGCGCGAGCTGCACGAGGTAACCGGGGATAGCTTCGAGCTTGTCGAGCGTGCCCCCCGTGTGACCGAGCCCGCGCCCCGAGATCATGGGCACCGCGACGCCACAGGCGGCCACCAGCGGCGCCAAGCAGATGCTGATCTTGTCGCCGACGCCGCCGGTCGAGTGCTTGTCGACTTTGACGGCCCTCACCGACGGCAGCCGCAGCACCTTACCCGAGTGCAGCATGGCAAAGGTGAGCGCCACTGTTTCTCGATCGTCCAGCCCGCGCAGGAATGCGGCCATCAGCCAGGCGGCCATTTGGTAGTCGGCGACCGAGCCTGCCACGAACTGCTCGATGAACGCGCGAATGTCGCCCGCGGCGTGGGTTCCGCCGTCGCGCTTGCTGCGGATCATTTCGACGGGATTCATTGAGCCTTTCATGACTTCAGCGAGCGTACTACTTTAGGGCACACTCGTGGAAAAGGCGCGCGGCAGGCCCAAGGGCAAGTTCACTCAGCATCGGCGGCTGGACCGCCTGCGCGAGATCCTCGAAAAACACCCGCGCGGCATCTCGCTGTACGATCTCGCCGACGCACTGTCCGTCACGGTGCGCTCGATGCGCCGCTACTTGAAAGAGATCGAGCGCGAGTACGACTTGGAGAGCGTGCCCTCGCGCGGCGGTGGGCCATTGCTCTGGAAGGTGCGTTCCGGAGAGATGCCGCGCAAAGTGGAGCTGCGCCGCACGCAGGCCTATGCGCTGCTCGCCGCGCGCCGCTTGTTCGAGCCCAAGCGCGGCTCGGCACTGTTCGAGGAGATTGACCTCGCTGTCGGCAAGCTGCTCGCGTTTGCCCAGCGCCCTGGTCGCGGCCCGAACGCCGGCCTGGCCGACGCGCGCCTCGAAGATCGCTTTCTGTATTTGCCGCACGCGCCCAAGAACTACGCGGAGAAGACGGAAGAGCTAGACGACTTGTTCCAGGCCGTCTCGGACTTGCGCCCGCTGCGCTTATCCTACAAAAGCGCCCAAAAGACCGAAGAAGAGCGGTTTACGATCCACCCGTACGCGCTCGTCATGCATCGCGACTCGATCTACTGCGTCGCGTTTCATACCGCCAAGTCGGAGATTCGCACGTTCCTCTTGGACCGCATGCGGGACACCGAGTGCGCCACGACCGAGCGCTTCGAGCTGCCGGCGGATTTCCAGATCGATCAGTATTTTCAGGGCGAATTCGGGATTTGGAAAGATCAGAAGCCGCACAAGGTGGTGATCGATTTCGATGCCAAAGCGGCCGAGTACATCCGCATGCGCAAGGTGCATGCTTCGCAGAAGCTCGCTTCGATCGCGGGCAACGGCGTGCGCCTGACGATGACCGTCGGAAACCTGAATCAGGTCGTGTCGTGGGTGCTCGAATGGGGGGCGCGCGCCAAGGTCGTGGAGCCCGAGGAGCTGGCGGAGCGCGTGCGCGAAGAGCTCGAGGGCGCCCTTGCGCTGTACTCAGGCAGCGCCAAGCGCCCCCGAAAGCGCACAAAGAAGTGAGGCGGCGTTGTCGCCGGGCTGCATGTCGGTATGCGGTTCTAGCGGGAAAAAGCGCATTCGCGCCCGCACCGGGCGAGAACCGCTGCCCCGATAATGAACGCCACGCGATTGAGCGCTAGGTCCCCCGCCGATTCGTAGTATACGAATCGTCCACTCGAGACGATCTCCGTTTCGGTGAATAGACGCTGCGTCGTACGGTGAATTAAATGGCTGAAGGCAAAATCAAGAAGTTGACTGATAAGGGATTCGGTTTCATTGAGACCGCGAGTGGGGAAGACTTGTTCTTCCACATGTCGGCAGTCGAAGGTGTCCGCTTCGAAGACCTTCAGCAGGGTCAGGCAGTGTCGTTCACCAAGGGCCAAGGCCCCAAGGGTCCGCGCGCCGAAAACGTCAAGCTCGGCTGATCGCTCGTAGACGGCGTAAGCCGTCCCCAATGACGGGAGCTCTTGCTAGCAAGGGTTCCCGTTTTTTAATTTTGGTGCGCTGCGCTGGCAGCGCGCCTACCGACTAAAGCGCTGACTGCTTGCGGTACTGGCGGTAGTTGGCCAGCACTTTGACGACGTAGTCTTGCGTCTCTTGGAACGGTGGGATGCCGCCGTAGCGGATTACCGCGTTTTCGCCTGCGTTGTAGGCGGC
This sequence comes from Polyangiaceae bacterium, assembly GCA_036509605.1. Classification (GTDB taxonomy): domain Bacteria; phylum Myxococcota_A; class Polyangia; order Polyangiales; family Polyangiaceae; genus PMG-095. Next base: position 2,206 of record DATCFJ010000255.1, read on the forward strand.
GATCGTGAGCTCGATATCGCCGTTGAACAAGTTTGCGAGCACGCGCAGGTAGCGCACACCGCCGAAGACGTTCTGACGCGGATCGAACGAATCCGTCACCATCATGCGCTCGGCGGTTTCGGGTACGAGCTGCATCAGCCCACGGGCATTGGCGGGCGAGACGGCGCGCGGATCGAAGTCGCTCTCGACGCGGATCACGGCGCGCACGAGCTCTTCCGGGATCTGGTACAGGGTGGCTGCTTGCCGGATGTACTCGTCGTAGCGACTGAAGCGCTCCGGTGAATCATCACTGGGCATGAACACGGGCGGCTTGTGGTCCGCTGCCACGAGCTTGGAGCCGTGAGCCGGCGAGCTGGTGAAGCTGATCACGCCGTCGGCGCCGACTTGCTTATAGATGTCCGCGTGGCCCGTTCCAGCGAGGGTCGAAACCGCGAGGCTACCGACCCCGGCCAAAAGCAGGCGAGTCCTGCGCGAGGCAGGTGGCGACGGCGATAGCTCAGGCGGCTTTTTCATGTGCAAAGACAATGGTAGCGAACTCTGGGCGCGCCCGTCCAACAAACGCGCCACAGCAGGCCGGCATTCCCGGAGCCTCGGAGTCAGCCGAGCTGCTCTTAGCGCCAGAATCTTGGCGGAAACAGCCATGTGCGGACGGGGCCTTCACTCGATTCGCCAAACTCGAACGAGTCGCGGTATTACCGCGAAGTCATGCGCCTCGCCATTGTTGCAGCGTCCTCCTACGAGGAGAACGGACAAGTGAGCCCGATCCCGAACGCGGAGATCGACGTTCAATTGTTCGGCGAGCGTCTGGCAGAAGCGGACGCGGGCTTCACGGTGCACGTCTTTCCGGCGCAGCGCGGGCTCGCGGAGGGCATCGAAGAGTTGGCTCGGGGGTTGCCTGAGCGCCCCGAAGCTTTGCTTGTTTATTTTTGGGGGTACGCCCTACTCAGCGAAGAGCGTGGGGCAACGCTACTGCTCGACGGGCCCAAGTTGGCGTCGTTCACGGTGGCTCGCTTGCGTCGGCAGCTCGCTGAGCTCGCCGACGCGGCACTCGTGATCTTGGATGCCACGCTGGCCGAGGGCTCGTTTGGTGAGCCGATCGACGCGGTGCGCGCCCTCGGCGGCGCACTGAGCAGCGGTGATTCGAATGTGTCTAGCTTAGTCGCGGCGCGCTTGCCGGGGCCGAGCGTGGCGCAGGGCCCGCCGCCGTTCACGGGCCTGCTGCAAATGATCTTGGACGCGCAGACCGGAAGCGCGCACGACCTCACGCCCGAGACGCTGTTTCGCGCGATGCAGGCCGAGGAGGTGATGTTCGCGGACATTCCCGCTGCTGGCTGCTTCCTCGCCAAGCGTGATTTCGTGCTGGTGTCGGGCGCCCTGCCGCTGAGCGTGGCACCGCCTGTGCCG
>DATCFJ010000256.1:0-5273 GCA_036509605.1 Polyangiaceae bacterium
ACCGGGCTGAGCTCACCGCCTCTGCCAGCGTCGGCCGCCTCAGCCGCGGCGATCTCCCGTTGTGAGCGCTCGTGGCGCACGGACACGATCACCAGCCGCTCCGCGCCGGCGCGAATCGCGGGAGCGATCGGCGTGTTGAAGCGTAACCCGCCGTCACAATAGTAGTGGTCACCGATGCGACGCGTGGGAAAGAGCAGCGGAATTGCGGCCGACGCCAACACGTGATCGGCCGTAATCTGCTCGAACGCGGTCACCTTGCGTTCGTCTCGGGTCGGCTCGATGTGACAGTGCGGGGCGCGCTCGGTGAACATGGTCGTGCGCCCTGAAAGCACGTGCAGCGCCGCTACCATCACCGCGTCGATCCGGCCCTGATCAATGTTCTCGTGCAGCTTGGCCCAGTCTATCGTGCGCCGCACGAGCACCTCGATGCCTCGCGAATCGAGCAGCGAGCTGCCCGGGCTATTACCGGGCTTGGCACGAAAGCGAGCCAAAGTCTCGGGCAAGCGCGCCAAGCCGAACGGACGAAAACGCGCGTGGTCCTCGAGCCGCAAGCTGTTCCAGACCTCGGCTAAGCGCTCGACGCCGTGGTCCGGATGAGCCGAGTTCGACGCCAGGTAGGTCGCGTTGATCGCACCGACCGAGGTCCCCGCAAAGATCTGAAACACCGGGCCGGAGCCCGGCTCCGGATCCAAGACCTCCATGATGCCGGCAACGATGCCGACTTCGTAGGCTCCGCGCATGCCACCGCCAGAGAGCACCAACCCCGTCTTGGGCATCGCACGCTGCGCATGACTACTCACTACAGATTAAGTTTCTGGCCCAGGCCGAGCTTCGGTCAAGCAAACGCCTCAGAATTTCCGAGGCGCAATGTAGGCAGGCACGAGCCACTCGGCCGGATTTTCCAAGATTTCTGGGGCTTCTACGGGCTTTCTGGAAGGCGTGCTTTGCTGAAGCGGCGTGATCCTGACAAACTCTGGGAAAAGGCCCAATGACCACTGAGCTCGTGCTCCAAGCGGGCGGCGCGACACACGTCGGCAAGCGCCGGACGCACAATGAAGACACGGTGCTGGTGCGCGACGATCTCGCTCTCTACGTCGTCGCTGATGGGGCGGGCGGGCACAACGCGGGCGAAGTGGCCAGCCTGCTGTGCGCCCGCTCGATGTCGAACTACTTCGGCGCGACGATCCGCAGTACGCACGAAAGCCCGGAGTTCAACCGCTTCGGCATCCCGAACGGCGCGCGTCGCCTGTCCGCTGCCGTGCTCAAGGCCAACCGCGACATCATCGAGATCTCGCACACGTCGCAAGCGCACTGCGGCATGGGCACCACCGTGGTCGCGCTCTGCTTTTCGCCGCGCTCGGGGCTGATGCACGTGGCTCACGTCGGCGACAGCCGCTGCTATCGACTGCGCGCTGGACACCTCGAGCTACTCACCAAGGATCACTCGCTGCTCACTGACGTGATTGAGCAGCGCCCAGAGCTCGACGACGCAGTGCTCGCGAAGCTGCCGAAGAATGTCGTCACGCGCGCCCTGGGCATGGACAGCCAGCTGCGCGTTTCGATGCGCTCGTACGCAGTGGTCTGTGGCGATCGCTATCTCTTGTGCAGTGACGGCCTGAGCGGGCCGGTTTCCGCGCCGGAAATCGCCGAAGCGCTGGGCCGGGAAGAAGCTCCGGCAGCCATTGCCGACCGCCTGATCGAGCTGGCCAATATCGCCGGCGGGCCAGACAACATTGCGGCCTTGATTGTGCACTGCCAAGGCGGGCATACCCGCGCCGTGCCAGCCGACAGCGTCCCGCCACCGCCACCAGAGCTGTTCAGCATGCCCGGAGACTTCGATTCGGATCACTCGGACCCCGAGCTGATGATCTTGGGCATCGAAGACCTCGACGTGAGCGAGGGCACCGAGAGCGCCAGCGACGGCCTGCTCAAGACTCTTGGTGACTTGATTGGTCCTGGGCGCTCATGACGGACGAGCTAGAACCAGCAACTCCCATCGCGCCGCACGAACCGCCACTGATGGACACTGGGCTGCCGGTGATCGACGCGGTGATCGGGCCAATGCCCGAAGATTTCGTGGTCGACGAAGTGCCGCTCTACCCGCAGAGCGGCGCGGGCGAGCACGTCTACGTGCGGGTAGAAAAGCGCGGCTACACGACGCCTGCGATGGTGCGCGCCGTAAAGCGCGCCGCCGGCGTCGACGAGCGCGACGTGGGCTACGCGGGGCTCAAGGACAAGCACGCGGTGACGCGGCAATGGCTGTCTTTGCCCTCGAAAGCCCGCGCGCCGAGCGAGTGGCAATTGCCCGAGGGCATCAGCGTGATCGAGCACACGCGCCACTCGAACAAGCTGCGCACGGGCCACCTTCTGGGCAATCGCTTCCGCATCACGCTCGTGACATCGGACGCCGGAGCCCTGGAAAAGGCTTCGGCAACGGCTGAGCTGCTGCGCGCGCGCGGCCTATACAACTACTTCGGCGGACAACGCTTCGGGCGGCGCGGGGATGGCCTGCGGCAAGCGCTGGTCTGGCTGCGCGAAGGCGCGAAGTTGCACGGCATGCCGCGCTTCCTGAGCAAGCTGTACCCGAGCGTGATTCAAGCCGAAGTCTTCAATCGCTATTTCTCGGCGCGCCGTGAGCTCGGCATGCAGACGTTGCTCGCGGGCGAGGTCGTGCGCTTGGACGGAGCGGGCGCGATGTTCTCCGTCGAAGACGTGGAGCGCGAGCAACCGCGGCTGACCAGCGGAGACGTGCACCTGACCGGCCCCATCTTCGGTCCAAGGGCGCGCGCCACGTCGGCCGACGCAGCGGCGCTCGAGCTGAAGCTGATCGATGACTTGGGCCTCCGCGCCGACGCGCGGGAGAAGCTCGCGCGTTTGGCGCCCGGCACCCGCCGCGATTTGATTGCCAAGGTCGAAAATCTGGAGCTGCGTTGGGCCGGCGTCGGTCGGCTCGAGGTCGAATTTTCGCTCCCCTCCGGAAGCTACGCCACCGAAGTGATTCGCCAATTCACGCGCGGCCCGTTCCTGATCGACGAAGCCGACCGCGGCAGTGATTCCTGATAGTCTCTATTGGCATGAGTGGGACCGATCTGCAGTCGTTGGGTGACGCGAAGCTCGAAGCACTGGTCGAGGTCATGTTCCTCGCCGCCTTTGCCGACGGCGAATTCAGTGATGTCGAACGCGAGCACTTCGTAAAGAGCGTCGAGTCGCTCACCGACGGCCGCATCGCCCACGAGAAGCTGGAAGCGCTCGTCAGCGAGGCCACCGCTACGCTCGAGCGCGAAGGCCGCGAAGCGCGGCTCACCAGCGTGAAAGCGCGTTTGCCCGACGCCGGCTCGCGCAAAGTCGCGCTCTCGCTGGTCATCCAAGTGACCGCCGCCGACGGCATCATCCGCACCAGCGAACGCGAGCTGATTCTGGAGACTGCCGAGGCGCTCGAAATCGACCGCGACGAAGCGGCGAATTTGGTGAGCAAGTTGAGTCGTTGAGACTGCTTGTCAGAACAGTGGTCGGTGGTATGATGGCAGTATGACGGCCGCCAAGATCGCCATTACTCTCCCTCGCGAACAACTAGCGAAAGCACATCGAGCCGTACGAAGCGGTCAGGCGAGTTCAGTCTCGGGCTACATCGTCGGTGCGCTGGTGGAGAAAGAACAGCGCGAGTCCCTACGCGCGCTGGTCGACGAGTTGAAGGCTGAGCATGGTGAGCCGAGCAAGCAGGAGGTCGCGTGGGCAAAGCGCGCGTTGGCGCGAAAGCGCCACAAATAACCTTGGATGCGGGCGCGTTGATCGCGATAGATCGCGGCGATCGACGAATGCTCTCGCTCTTGGACCAAGCTCTTGCGCAAGGGGGCCGTTTTCAAGTCCCCGCAGGCGCGCTCGGCCAAGCGTGGCGTGACGGACGTCGCCAGGCGACACTCGCCCGCTTCACGCGGAGCACGGAGGTCCTTGTCATTCCGTTGGACGACGACCTATCGCGCGCCTGCGGTGAGCTGCTCGCTGCCACGGGAACGAGCGACGTCATCGACGCCTCAGTCGTGCTCGTTGCGTTGAGCAGGCAAGCTTCGATCATCACGAGCGACGTCAAGGACCTCGCGAGGCTCGATCCAAAAGCCGCCCTCGTGAAAATCTGAGCGGCGCTCAGCGTCCGTCAATAAGGCGAAAAAAGTCGTCGTCGAGCGCTGGGCTCAGTTTGCGGAGTTGAGCTTCTACGGCACTGGATTTGCCACGCAGAATCTCGTCGTTTCGAAGCAGGTCCGCGAATTCCTTAGGAGCGCACATGCGCATCGCGAATGTCTCCGCCTTGTCTTCTTCGAGCGCTGAAGTCGCGTAGCGCGAAACGAAGCCGGGCTGCTCGCTCGTGAAGCGACCTGCGCCGGGTTCGCGCCGGAAGCGGCCGCCGTCGCCGTACACGAAGTAGCGATCATTCAGCGCTAGCCAAGCGGGATCGCGGGACAGCTGGTCGTCGTCCGCGTAATCGGCGAAGTGGAAGACTTCGTGGTGCACTAGGCGACGCAGGTAATGCGCGTCGGCATCGACGTCGACCAGCAGCGTGCCGTGATAGTTGGGCAGCGAAGGGATCGCTTCACTGCCCTCGTGAAGCTTCGCGCACAGCACGAGCCGGTGCAGACGAGCTCGCGCCAAGAACCGAGCGGGGTAACGCGCAAGCTCGACCGCCAACGGCGCGAGCGCGAGCTCTGTTGCGCGCGCGTCGGCCGGCTTCCCGCTGAGCGCGGCAGGGCCTGACTCCAGCTCGAACAGGCGCCCGGGGACCATCACTTCGACACCCAAAGCGGCCAGTGCAGATACCGCAGACTCGCCACGCGCGGGCAACGGCGCGAAGCCCTGCGCGAGCAAGTCACCGCGCAGCGCCAGATCTGCCTCGCGGGCGAAGCGAGCGCTCTCGGCGGCCGGATCGCGAAGCTCGGCAGCAAGCAGGCCGACACCCGGCGTCACCACCAGAGCCAGCGCGACGGTGACCGTCATGAAGCTCGGTCGGGGAAAGCGGTCCCGAAAGCTCGGCTCGGCCCGGAGGTCTCGAAAAATCTCGGACATTGCTCAAATTGGCTAGCAAATCTGGCTGCTTTGCTGGCCCTTTGACCCGGCGGAGCACCCAAATCTTGGCCCTCTGCCTGCGCGGGCTGGCACAATTTCGGGCGTGAACGGCAAAGTAGCGTCGCTGCTGGTGCTCGCCGCCCTCGCCCTGGGGTTGGGCGGCTGCGCGCACGAAGCTCCTCCGGTGAGTTACCCCGAAACCGCGAGCGGCGGTTGGG
>DATCFJ010000257.1:0-9523 GCA_036509605.1 Polyangiaceae bacterium
GATGTCGGCAGCGGCGTGGGCGCGCCCGGTATCCCGCTCGCGTTGCTCTTGCCAATGAACATGACGCTGGTCGAGCCGCGCGAGAAGCGCGTCGCGTTCCTGCGCACGGCCGTGGGCTCACTGTCTCGACCTGACATCGCCGTCAGTCGCACGCGCTCTGACGTCTTCCCAGACGCGAGCTGTGAAGTGGCCGTTTCGCGCGCCACACTCCCTCCGCAAGAATGGTTGACAGAAGGTGCGCGATTGGCAACGGACAGCGTCTGGCTGCTCTTGGCCAAGGCCGGGCTACCGGAGCTCGGTGGCCGCCAAGTACTCACGGATATTCGTTACCAGTGGCCGCTGACCGGGGCCGAGCGGCGCGCGGTCTGCCTCTCGGCCGGAGCGCTGAAAAAAACATGAGCGTCCGCGCCGAGGCTACGGTAACCAAACAACGTACCTACCCGTTCGTGACAGAACGGCGTAGATCCAGGCGCGGTGGGGAAAGCACTCACCTTTGTCCGATCGACCTGCTTCCGGCGCGGACACCCACCACCTACGACGCCATTTTTTTGAACCCTTTCGGCGCTCTCGAGGCACCCCTTGGAGCCTGGAAAGTGTCATCTCCGCAACCGCTACCTAATTCTCTCCAGTGAATAAGGAAGGTCGGGACGGCGTCCGACGTAGGACGGTAAAGTAACCCACCCCATCGAGGAATCAGCCATGAAAGCCCGTAGCCGTTTCGCCATCATCACCACCGCCATCGCCGCGCTGTCGCTGTCAGCGCTCGCTTCTGCCGAGATGAAATCCGCCGGCGGGGGTGGCCTCGAGTTCAAGTTGCCGGGTGGCACCGCGGGCTTGACCATCGAAGGCAAGTCAGAGCAGCTCACCGCCTCCGAGTCCGGCGGCAAGATCGTCGTCGTCGCCAAGTTCGACTGCGGCGAGACCAGCTGCCTCAAGACCGGCATCGACAAGCGCGACGAGCACTTGTGGAAGCACATGGAGTCCGGAAAATACAAGACCGCGACGCTGACCGTCGACAAGAGCTCGCTCAAGCTCCCCGCCGACAACGACAAGAGCGAGGGCGACGCCTCAGGCGAGCTGGATTTTCACGGCGTAAAGAAGACCGTGAAGTTTCACTACGAGGCCAAGCGCACCGGGAGCGACTATCACATCCACGGCAGCACCTCGATCAACCTCGGTGACTTCAAGATCGAGCAGCCCTCGTTCGCGGGCGTTCACACCGGTATGACCGCCGAGGTGAAGGTCAAGTTCAAGCTCCGCGAGTGAGTCTGTGTTCAGGGGATTCTCCCCCGCCCGCTAGCGCGGGGCCGCACTCCGGAGTTTTTTTGTTCGAACCCCAAAACAAAAGCGAGCCTCCGAGTGCCGCGCATCCCAAACCAAGTTTGATGGCGGACGCACGACCGAACACTAACTGCTCTGAGTGACTAACGCGCCGAGTGCGGAACCTAGACAGGGCCGCGTTCGGCGCGCGTCATTTTGGGGCATGATTTTAGGGGGTTTGGTAGCTGAAGAGACGAAACTCAATGTTGACTATTGCGCCTCGTCGCAGGCAAGCTCCCGCCATGCTGGAAGGCAGCGGCACACGTAAGCTCGGCGGCCGCGACCCATTGCGAGCGTTTCAACGGTTCTTTGCCTGGTCGATCGTCCTGCTGTTCGTCTCGTTCTTTCCGAGTCGCGCGCACGCCTACGCCTGGATGATCAAGCACGCTTACGCGGGCTGCCCCGTGTGCCACGCCGATCCATCCGGCGGCGAGCTGCTCACCGCGTACGGTCGCGCCCAGAGTGATTTGCTCCTGCGCATGCGTTACGGCAAGCCGGGCGGCAGCTCGGACTCGCAACCGAGCTCATCGGGCTCGTCTTCGTTCGACTCGTTCGATTCCGATGACGACGACAAGAAGAGCGACGCCGCGCCGGCAGCCGCGCCCGACAAAGCCGCGCCCGCCACCGACGGCGACAAGACCGACGCCAACTCCGGCGAAGACGATGACGACGCCGCGGACAAGTCCGACGCCGCGAACGGTGACGCTACGAAGTCCGACGCCTCAGCGAAGCCCGCTGCCACGTCAGAAGCCGACGCCACAAAGCCCAAAGAAGACTTGAAGACCGACGACAGCGGGTCGATCGACACGTCCGGTTTCCTATGGGGTTTGGTCAATACGCCGGATTGGTTGCTGCTCGGCGGCAGTTATCGCCATCTCGCGGTTTACAAGCTGAGCCCGACGCCGGCCTCGTTCGTAAACTTTCCGATGATGGCCGACGTGTACGGCCAGATGCAATTCGGTCAGTTCCGCGTCGAAGGCAGCTTGGGCGTCGTGCGCGTCGGCGTCGGTTCACCTTACGCCCGCTCCGCGCAAATCACGGGCAACCAGGGCAATCAGTGGAACTTGCTCTCGCGCACGCATTGGATTGGTTACGATCTCGCCGACGGTACGGTCACGCTACGCGCGGGTCACCTGAATCTGCCCTTCGGCGTTCGCATTCCGGAGCACACAATGTGGGTTCGTCAGGTGACTCGCACGGATCGCGAATCGGCCCAGCAGGACGGCGCTGCGCTCGCCTACAACGGCGAGAAGCTGCGTGGCGAGGTGATGGGGATTGCCGGTAACTACCAGGTAAGGCCGGACAAGTATCGCGAGCGCGGCTACAGCCTGTACGCTGAGTACATGACCGGGACGCGCACCGCAATCGGCATCAGTTCGCTAGTCACGTCCGCGAAAGAGGACCGAGTGTCGCTGCACGCGAACGTCGTTCGTCAAGCGCACGGCGCATTCGTGCGCACGGCGTTCACTGATAGCGTCACGCTGCTTGCCGAGGCGAACGGTTTGTTCACAAGCTCACGTGAGGCCGGATACGTAGGGTTCGCTCAACTCGACTATGAAGTCACCCAGGGCCTTCATTTGATGGGCACTGGGGAAGTCTTGGACCAGGGCTACGACACGCTAGTGGGTGGGGATCGCATTCTAGGCGCGGGCCAACCGCAGCTGGGCGCCTGGGGCACGGTCGACTGGTTCTGTCTGCCTCATGTCGAGGTGCGAGTGGATTTGTTCAGCCGACAGAACGACCAGACGACAATCCTCGGCCAGTTGCACGTGTTCCTGTGAGATCAGAGATGAAGCACCTCATTAAAGCTAAGATCTCGGTTTTTGGCACGGCGCTGCTGCTTGGGTTCGCGTCGCTCGGTTTCGCGCGTACCGCGGCCGCCTCGCCTGACTATCCATCGAAGCTTCAGGCATGGATGGAAAAGAAGTTCAGCAAAACAGTCTGCGCACCGCAATGTTCGGCCTGCCATCTGACGAATCTCGGAGGCCTCGGGATGCTAAATGTTTTCGGCGCGAACCTGAAAAAGTACGGCAACCTGATTGGAATTCCCAACGATGCCAACTTCTCAAGCGAGGTCGATGCTTACTTCGCAGCGGTTGCCGCAGGAACAGCTAATGGCGACAGCGATGGCGACGGTGTGCCGGATCTAACAGAGCTTGCACAGGGCGACTCGCCCGCCGTCGCGCTGCCCCTCGGGAAGAGCCTTTTGTGCCCGGACATCGAGTACGGCTGCGCCGGAGGACGCATCGCCGCAGCACCACCGCCGGTCGATTGCGTTGCTCTGTTCTCCGGCGGCTTGGTCGTGGTCGGCTTTGCCGCAATGCGGCGCCGGCGCAGGCTGGCCAAACGCGCCCGCTGAGGCTGGCGCTCCTGCGAGCGCCGGCTGATACCGTATCCGCCCGCGGGCGGTGATTCGGCCGATCCGAGAAACCCTGCAAATATCGCCGGCTCGTGGGCCGGATTGGAACGCAGCCGTGTGTGGCATAGTTACTAGGTTGACACCGGCTGAGGGTCGCCAAAAACTATGATTTCACTCGGGTTTCTTCGATGACCGTCATGGCTGCTGAATCCAAGACCAATACTCGTCGAACCGAAGGCGTTCGCATCAAGGGGCGCGCAGCGCGCGTGGTTTCGGATGTGCTCACGGCAACCGCGGAAGAGCTGAGCCGCGTGGGCTACGGCGCATTGCGAGTCGAGGACGTGGCGACTCGCTCCAGCGTGAACAAGACCACGATCTACCGCCGCTGGCCGACAAAGCCGGAGCTCGTGGGCGCGGCGCTGCGCGCGGTGTGGCAGTCGCCCGAGGTGCCGGATACCGGCTCGCTGCGCAGCGACTTCGTCGCTTCGCTGACGAAGACCGCAGCGTTCGCGATGTCGCCGATTGGTCGTGGCCTGACGCGCGTGATTCAAGTCGAGCGGGCGCACCCCGAGCTCGAGCCGATCGCGCGCTCGCTGCGCGAAGGCCTGCGCAACCGGCGCGAGGTGCTCGTGCAGCGCGGTATCGACCGGCAAGAGCTGCCGCCCGACATCGACGCTCGTTTCCTGCACGACATGATGACTGCGCCGATTTTCTCGCGTCTATTCACGGACGGGGAACCCGTGGACGCGGCGTTCATCGAAAATGTGGTCGACGTGGTACTGTCCGGCGTGCGTCAGTGTGCCAAGCAGAGCACCTAACGGCGCGCCAACCACTGGCCATGACGATTCCTCCGCCGCCCTTCGAGACCCTCAGCCCCCTGCTCGAAAAGGCCCTCGGCGACGCCCAGCCGGTAGTCGAGGAGATGGCCGGCGGCGCCTCGACTCGCCGCTTTTTCAGGGCAAAGGCACAGAACGGCCGCAGCGCGGTGGCCATGTACGTGCCGCTGCCGAGCCAGGAAGTCAGCAAGGCCAACGAGACCGGTCGGCGTTGGCCATTCTTGGAGGTGCGCGAGCTGCTCGAGTCACACGCGATCCGTGTGCCCAAGTTGCTCGCCGAAGCGTGCGACTCGGGTTGGCTCGTGGTCGAAGACCTAGGCGATACCCTCGCTCAGCATCTAGAGCATTCGCCCGTAGACAAGCAAGCACTGTATCAGAGCGCCGTACAGGACCTTGCTCGCGCGCAGCAATCGCTGCGAGCGCTGCCCGGCGAGTCCATCGTGCTGCAGCGCGCGTTCGACGTGGATCTGCTGCGCTGGGAGCTCGACCACTTCCGTGAGTGGGCGCTGGAAGCGCGGGGCATCCAGCTGGATAGTGAGCAACGCGCGGTGTTCGCGCAGGCGACCGAATATCTCGCGACCACGATCGCCTCTTGGCCGCGCGGCTTCGTGCACCGCGACTACCAGAGCCGCAACCTGATGGTGCTCGCGAACCACAGCGGGTCTAAGGACCTCGCGTGGATCGACTTTCAAGACGCGATGCTCGGCCCACGCGTGTACGACTTAGTGGCGCTGCTCGGCGACAGCTATCAGAGCTTCGACCGCGCCTTCGTCGACGCTCGCTTGGCTGAATTTTGCGCGCATTCGGGCTTCGACGCGGCAGAGCGGCGCGCGCTCGAGCGCGAGTTCGACATGGTCACCGTACAACGCAAGTTGAAGGACGCGGGCCGCTTCGTGTTCATCGAGCGCAAGAACGGCAATCCGAGCTTCCTCAAGTTCGTCGAACCCACGATCGAAAAGGCGCGCGCCTCGCTGGCGCGGTTGAGCGACGATCCGCAGCTCGCCGCACTAACCAAGTTCTTGGATCGGGTTTGTCCGCCCAGCTGACGTCGCCAGCTAGCTCGTCAACTGCAGCACTGACGATATTCAGAGCGAAGCGTGGGGACACGAGATGAGGGGGTCGGGGTCCCAACCCCGGCATCGTTAGTAACATCTCGGCTTACCCACCGGGTGCCAGCGGTCAACTCAATGATATGGTTCGACTGGCTCACATAAGTAACCGACGTCAACGCGTCCGATCTGACGTATGAAGTCACCTGTTCGTCGGTGGCAGCTAAGGGCGCGCGGGCTAAGTTAGTTAGATCCCCTCCCTCGGCATGGTCGAGCCGGACCTCGGTGCCGACCAAAAACCCGTCTACGCCGCAGATGGCCCGTTCATCGACGTCTCGGTCAACGGAGACAATGCCAACGGCCAGCAGACGACGAGTAAGGCCAACTTCGATCAATGGTATCGCACCGTGCCCGGCGTCAACATACCTTACCTGGTGCACCTCTACTCGGAGCCCAATGGGAAATTGCGCACCTTTCAAAGCAACGCATTTTTCCCTCTCGACGGCGCAGGCTGGGGAAACACGCCTGGTCAAGAGCACAATTTCAGGTTCACCACGGAAGTACATGTGCGCTTCACCTATCGGAGTGGTGGCATCTTCACATTGACGGGCGACGATGACATTTGGGTTTTCGTCAACCATCACTTGGCGATCGATCTAGGCGGACTACATTCCCCCGCTACCAAGACACTCGCGCTAGACAGTGAAAGCGCCGTGCTGGGCATTCAAGTCGGCAAGGTTTACGACCTGGACTTTTTCCACGCGGAACGTCATACGACGCAGTCGAACTTCCAGATGGACACCAATCTCGACTTTTCGGACTGCGGCGTCGTGCTTCCGGACGGCGCCCAGTAGCGGTCTACGCCAGCGCCTCGCTAGCGCTGCTGTGAGCTACGCGGCGCGCCCCGCGAGCGTGTTTGCACCTGTGTCAGCATTGCGTCGTGCTCCGGGCTTGCGCTGGCCGGTTGTCGCAGCGCGGCCGAATGCCTCGGCTGATCGGCCAGACGAATGGCGGCTCAAAATGGCAATTGAGCCCGCGATATCACGCTCATAGCACGCGACGCGCAGGGCTCTCCCGGGACGGCACAGCGCTTGCTGTGTGAAGGGAACTATGTCGGTCGATGTCATGCCAGAGACGCCTCGCGCTCACTCGCAGCGCGGCAGCATGCTGGCGACGCAAGAAAGCGCGAGTTACGCCGCGCAAGCCGAGAGGCCTTCGAAAGGTAGCACATGAGTTCTCGCTTATTGCTTGGCATTGCGCTCGTCGTAGCGTTGCCTAGTTGCCTCGTCTCGGCCGAAACACAGGAGCCCGATCCTGGTGCAACGAGCTCGGACGTCTCCGTCGAGGGCCCAATGCCGCCACGCTACGGGGCTTTGGCGCTCGCTTGGACCATCGAGCAAACCAAGGATCCGATGCAGTGTGAGCAGAGCCATTTCAAGGCCGTCGAGGTCTTGGTGACGGCCGCGGACGGTTCACCAGCAGGGGAGTTTCAGCGTTCGTGCGGCTCATTCGCACTTACGATTGGCCTCGAGCCAGGAACGTATTCGGCAGATGCGCTGTTGGTCGATACGACTTTTCACGATCGTAACTCAGTACACCTGTCAACGTTCGAGATCCGTGGTGGCGACAGCCTGTCGATCCCGATCGATTTCTCGAATGCGGGTCTCGCCGAACTATAGCGTTCGTCTGGCAGGCGCGGCCTGGCCGCGCCTTGTGCGTCGTCGAGCGCATGGATCCAACACGCGAGATTCGTCGTGGGTCGAGGCGCGGAGGCGAATCGGGCGGCGCGCCGTTAGCGTGTCATACTGAACGCGGCCATGAGCGCGCAGGCTGCTTTCAGGTTCTTCACAGCGGTGCCTCCGCTGAGCGCTTTTGTCGACCACTTCTACTTTAGTCAAGTGCCACAGGCGTTCGTAAGTCAGGTCGACGCCATGCGCCTGCCCGAGGTCGAGGCGCAGCTCGTATTTGCCATCGAGGACGGCAAGCTATTTCCCGGTGGACAGCACTTGGGCGGCGGGCAGCGGGCGTGTCTGTTCTTACAGCCGGCACACCTGCAGATGATTCCTATCCCCAGCAGCATCCGTGGCGCAGTAGGCGCTTCGTTGCGCCCAGCCGGGCTCAGACTGTTGTTACCGAAGGGTGCTGGCTCGTTGATCGACAGCCCCTTGATCGCCCTGGAGGACATCTTGGGCGCTCCGGCGCGCGAGCTGCTCGAACGAATGGCCATGGCCGGAACTCCCTGTGCGCGGCTACAGGTGCTACGGCAATTCCTGAGCGAGCGCGTCGCGCTCGCGACGAGGCCAAGTGGTGCCATGGCACGCGCGGTCGAGCTGATCCGCTCGGCGCACGGAGAAATTTCGACCGAGCAATTGGCAGAGGCGTGTGGTTGTACGAGCCGCACGCTGCGCAGCTTGGCCGTCGCCGAAACCGGCCTTGCGCCGAAGCACCTAGCGCGGGTCGCTAGGATTCGGCGCGCGCTCGAGCTCTTATCCGCGGCCGACGTGAAGCTGAGCGACGCGGCGCTGGCCAGCGCGTTTTCCGACCAAGCCCACATGAGCCGGGAATTTCGCGAGCTGATTGGAGCGCCGCCAGCGAGCCTGAGCGAGCGCATGCGCTCCGGCGCGGTTCCGAGCTTCAGCGCAGAGCGCAACTTGATGAGCACCGGGCTGCTCGTCATGCCGAGATTCACCCTTTGAACATTCCCGACCCTGCAGGGCCCGATCCCTGCAGGTCGAGCCTCACCCCCACCCCCCAATTACTGGAGCGGCTCCGGTCTGTCTTGAACAAATCGGAAGCTGATCCCCCAAGATACGACGCCATTTCATCGCAACCTGCTGGAGAGCATCGGCTACGGGCGCGATGCGGAGGCTCGGTTTGCGCAAGGAGTGGCCCCGCTCCCCACGAGGCGGGCAAACCCGGTCCCGGTAAGAGCGGCGTTGCCATGGCGCTAGCCTAACGCCTTCGACTGCGGTGTCGGACACCCCACCCGCGTCGGACTTCGTCACTCTCAACTCCGCCGCGCATCGTCGCGGGTCAGCCCCAGTACGGCTCGGGCGAATCGGAGTGTACCGGGACGTGCTCGCGCTCGAGCTCCGAGTCGCAGAACAGTATCCAGGCGCGCTGGGAGATCTCGGCGGCGCGCAGCGCGGGCAAGAGCTGCTCGCCAATGCAGTCGAAGTTGCTCACGGCGAGGTCTATGTAACTGTAGCGGACACCGAGACCCAGCCCGACCAGCGCAGCTTGCTCTGGTCGCACTGCGCGCGAAAACGCGTCTTCGAAACGCGCGCGCTCTGCCAGACGCGCCTCCGTGCCGCCCGCGAGGGAGTCGTACTTCAGGTAGGCATAGAGCACGTTCGAATTGGCAAATCGCCCGGAAAAAAAGGACTCTCCGCGCAGGAAGCACTTCTTTAGCTCTGGCACGCGCGTACTACACACGACGAGGTCATCTTGCGCGGCGAAGTCCGCGGCGGGCTCCGGTTCGAGCTCGAAGAGCACCCAATCTTCATTGGCAGCATGCGCTTCTACCGCTTCGGGCAAACCTTGCTTCAGGCCGGCGATCGCGGCGCGCAGCGTTTCGGGTAGAGTTTCGATGGGCAGCGCCGAGCGCTCCTCTGCGTTGGTGTTGAGTACGGTGAGTGCTCCGCCGCGCACGGTCGGTGTCGCGGATACCCGACCCACCCAACGCTCGAACAATTCCTCACCCACGAGCAGCCGCACCAGCGCTTCAGCTGCGTCCGTCTCGTCCGGCGTGCCCTTGCCGCCGGGCACGTACACGACGATGTCTAGCAAGTGGCCACGCCCAAAGCCCGAGCGCGCGCGCGCCTTGTTCAGCTGCAGACCGCTCTGGCGAGACACCTGCGCGAGCGCTGCCTCGCACGAGAGCGGCGCGGCAAAGCGCGCCGCGCGCAGCAGCTCGAACGCGCGGCGCATCGTCAATGGCCCCGTCTTTTGCCGTATTG
>DATCFJ010000258.1:0-8771 GCA_036509605.1 Polyangiaceae bacterium
CCACGCTGAACCCGCCAAAGCCAAACCCGGCGGCCGCAACACCGCCTGCGGCGCCACCGCGCCCCGCCTGCCCGCCCCCTGCCTGGCCGCCAAGGGTGCCCCCCGCGCCACCGTTCGCGCGACCGCCGAATGGCGCTGCCACGCCGAACCCACCAAAGCCGAACGTGCCGGCGGCAACACCAAGGAGGCCTGCGGAGCCACCGCCCCCCGCCTGCCCGCCGATGGTGCCGCCCGCGCCGCCGTTCGCGCGACCGCCGAATGGCGCTGCCACGCTGAATCCGCCGAAGCCCGTAGCGCCGCCGGCCTGTCGCCCCCCTCCGCCGGCCGCGCCGCTGTTCCCGGCGCTGCCTCCGTGATCGTTCTCGGAGCCGGTGTCACTGCCGCTACAGGCGGTCACGAGCGCCGGAATCGCGAAGGCGCTCACCGCGGTCGCAAACACGACCTCCGGCACGATGCGAGGTCTACGTTTTTTCATTGCCTGCTTCCTTTCCGCGTGCCGCTCCCCGAGCGGCTGCCGCTGGTGACCTGCTTTGCACGTTTCGTTCCTTTCACAAGGATTGGCTAACTGCTTAAAATTACTAGGTTTTCTAACACGTTGCCGCGGATTCCTTGGCTCAGGTTGTGCCAGGCTCGCGCGTCGCCAGCGCCAATGCGGCGTGCGCGGTCGCGTCCGCCCGTAAGAAGACCTGATTGCGAGCCAGGGGAAACGCCCCGTGCACCCAAGACGAGCTCGGCGACGGGTCGGTATCGGCCCACAGCTGACAGCGCTGCAGCAACGCAACCGACTCGCTGTGTCGCGCGCGCGTGTCGGGATCGGAAGCGAGCGCGAGTGCTTCTGCGGCGAGCCCGGCGAGCGCGGGCTCGGCAACGAATCCAAATTCGCTCGAGCGAGGCACGTTGTCCTTCAACGCGCGCACTGCGCGTTCGAACGTGGCGCTGTCACCGCGGCGGTACGCGGCGATGGCGGTCCAAGGCGCAAACGCCTGGCGTTCCAGATCCTTCACGCAGACTTGCCAAAGCTCGCTGGGTGCGCTGGCTCCGAGCCCAGTCGCGACTTGGGCGGCGTGCCAGGGCTCCGCGAATAGCTCCGTCGCGCTCGCTAGCGGCAGGAGCGCTGACTGGAGCTCCAGCCCCGCTAAGCAGCACAGCGCCAGCGTTCCCGCGACTTGTGGCAGCTCGCTCGGCCAATCTGCGACGGCGTCACCCGCGCCTGCCCGCTCGACTTCGGAGCGCAGCCAGGCACGAGCGCGCGCCGTGGCTTCGAAATAACGTGTGTCGAGCGCCAGGGCCTGCACGACGCTAGCCGAGCGCGCATGGCGCAAGAAACCAGAAAACGCCGCTTCGCCGCTGTTCGAGTCGATGCCAAAGCGTACTCGCCCGTCGCTTTCGACCTGCTGCGCGAGCCAGCCGAGCGCGCCCGTGAGCGGATCCTCCCGCACATGCGCAGGTTCGTGGCAGCGGGCCACCACGCGCTCGGTCTCGAACGCAAACACTTCGAGCGCGTCCCAGTGTTTGCGCTCGAGCTCCGCCTTGTGCTCGAGCGCGCACACGAATCGTTCTTCATCGAGACCCTGTTCGCGTGCCACGTCTGGCACCAGGAGCATCAAGTCGTCTGCGCTTTTCAGGGCGAGCCCGTGCACGCCAGCCGCGAACTGCACTACGGCCGAGCCCGCGTTGAGCCGCCTCACGCGCACAGGATAAGCCACCTGCGCCACGAGGCGCGCGCGCTCGGCCTCGTCGATCGCCGGAAAACGCGCATCCGAGAGCGCTGCCAGGAAAGCTCGTGTTAGCCGGTGTTCCGCAGGGCCTCGCCCGTAGGCGAAACAGCCCCGCGGCTGCCCGCCCACCGAGAGCGAAACGATCGGCATCGCGCACGCCAGGGCACTTGGTACGGCGGGCGTTGGCGCGAAGTGCCCTAGCGCGCGCTGCCACGCGAGCAGCCCCTCTAGCTCTTGGCGGATGAATGTGCGGTCTGCACTAGGGAGCGGCTGTTCCAGCGATCCGGCGAGCAACACGTGACGAGGGTAACTCATCTACGCACGGCCCGCATTCGCCTGACGCGTGGCCACCCGTTCACTGGCACTTCGGACCATTCAAATCCCGAACGGGTGTGCCAACAATTCGTGTGCCAGCAGGGCAAGCGTGTCCGGTTGCAACTCGACAGAATTCCGAGAAGCTGCGGTCGAGCTCGACTACCGCAGCCACGGCACGGGCCTTGCTGCCCTGTTTCCCAGTGAGCCTCCCCGCCTTGCTTGTGTTCCTCTTCGCGCTGTCCTTCGCGGCAGCCTGCGGTGGCCTCGCCCGCGCAGACAAGCATGCAGCGCCGGCGGCTGGTGCATCCGGAGTCGGTGGCGGGGAAGGGGCCAGCACAATCGGTGTTCTAAGCATGGCTGGGACGGCGAATAGTGCCGGTGGAGCGTTGGCGATGGTTGAAGGCGGCGCTGCCGGTGTTGCCGGGGGCCAGGAAGCGAGCGCGGGAGCACCTGCCGACGCGGGGAGCTTCGCGTGCGGAGCTTCGAGGTGCACGCCAAGTCAGCTCTGCGTCGCGCGTCAGTGCGGCGGTGGACCGGTTGAGTGCATGGGCGAGATGGACGGAGGCTGCCCGACGGGGTGGCACACGGGACTCTGCCCGGGTGGCCAGTTCGAGAATCAGTCGGCGTGTGTTCCCGACCCCTGCTCGCCACCGGCTCCCGAATGCGTCGAGGTTCCTGCGGCCTGCACCGGCAAGCTCGACTGTTTCTGCCTCAATCAGGGCTCGGTTTGCCTGGGGCCCGGGTGCGCGTCGATCGTAGGGCGACAGGTGACCTGCAACGGCGCGCAGTGACGGTTTTTTGTTAGAACCCGAGCTGGCCGCCTAGTAGCGGGTAAGTTCCCGACAGCTCGATCAAGCGCTAACGCTGACCTTGGCTTGTACCAGCGCGGCAGCCGCCAGCGCTTGACCGCCCACGTTGTCGTCCGTGATAGCCATGAACACCGACGCCAAATCCGTGGCCAGCTTGCGCACCTGGGCCTGACTGTTGTGCAGTGCATCGATGAACGCGATCTGCTCTTTGCTGCCGTTGGCCTTGAACAGCGTGTTCAGGTTGTCGAGCGTCGTGTCGCGCACCTTGCGCAGCGCGACGACCGGATCGGTCATCGAACCGGTCAACAGCTGCTTCAGTTGCGTCGGGGTAATGGCCGCCAACGTGCGACCCTGAAACGAAATTTGCTCGAGCGCATTGCCGCCGGCGCCGACCGACACGGGCTCGGCTTGTACAGTGCCGAGGCACGGCGCCAAGTGCTTGGCGTAAATCGACGGCCACATCTCGCCGCCGCTGGAATTGCCCAGAAAGCGCATCACCTTCGGATGATCCCCATGCACCAAGCCACCGGTGATGTGATGGAAGAAGTTGGTTCGCGAGCGCACGCCGTCGGTCAGCGTCGACCACACTTGGGCGCCCTTCACGCTCTTGGTCCCGAGCATCATGGTAGTGGAAGCGAACTCGACCTGCGTGGGGTGAACGATGCCGGCTGCTTCGTACGTGCCGGGCACGTTGCAGGACATCGGGTCGCCTGCGCTCGAGGCGCTGGCCACGAGGAACTGCAGTTTATCCACGTTGGCCAGGGTGCAGCTCATATCGGCGGCGCTGGCTTTGAGTGGGCTTGCCAGAAACCACGGGGGCAGCGGAATGATGGAGTCAGCGCTGGTGTAGAATTGCGGAACGTTGCTACCTGCGTTACGGCTTCAATTTCAACCCGATCCCGGCCGCCACGGATCCGTGGACAGCGCCCGTCGCGGGCGGCGCCAGCGACACGTACCTCAGTGCTTCACTCGCCCTGCGTGTTCACTTCGACGCGGCGTCGCACTGACGTCAGGGCAGCGTGGACGCGGCCTTTTCGAGCGCGCGATTGGCGAGCGTTCGATATTTGCCGTTCGGGAAACTGGCCAGGTAACGCCGCGCGTAGTCCGCAGCGCGCGGGTCGTGCTGCGCGGACGCGGCCTCGATGGATAAGGCCAGGGCGTCTTCGGACAGCACGCCGTGGGGGTGAGCTTTCATGTACTCATTCAGGAGTGTCTGAGCTCGCGATGGATCCCGACCCGTGCGCAGGGCCTGAATGGCTTGCACCACGCGCGTGGCATCCTCGGCTGATTCAGGCCGCGCGTGGTTCGGTGCGTTGCTGCCTTTGAGTGCGGAAGGCGGCGTGTTGGCTGCGGGTTCTGGCTCAGCTGCTGGCTGCGCGCTCGCTTCCGGCGCGGCTGCAGCGGCGAGACCGACTGGCCGCGGCGCTGCATGCTGAGGCGCGGCTGCGCTGTGGACCAATGTTGCTTGCGGCGCGCTTCCCAAACCCAAAAATACCAAACCACGCGCCACATAGCGGTGACCGAGCGCTGCCATGGCCGTGCCGCTCATCAGCGCCACCGCGACCACCGCGACCACCCCGGGCTTCAGCCAAAAACGCGAAACCACACGCCGCTGGGCGCGCTCCAAGCCCACGAGCACGCGCCGCTTGCGGAACGGATCCACCTCGAACGGGGGTGCTGAGCGGAATAGCTCCGCGAGCTGACGGTCCGCGGCGTTCAATTCGCCTTCATCCACCAGGCGCTTCACGGGTGCCTCTTTTGCGCCTGGTTTTCCAGCTTTTCGAGGGCAGTTTTGAGCTTTTTTCGCGCTTTGTAGAGACGCGCCCACAGGGTGTTCAGGGGCACGCCTTGAATTTCGGCGATCTGCTCGCCGCTGTAGCCGTCGATTTCGAACAGCACGAGGGCTGCTCGTTCGGCGTCGTTCAATTGGTCGAGCAGGCGCTCGAGCGTGGCGCGCTTCTGGCTGGTCTCCAGCGAATCCGCAGGCGAGGCTTGGGCGCTGGTGAGGCTTTCTGGCACCGGCGCTCTGCCGAAGAAGGCGTGCTTCACCCACAGCAGGCGTCGAAAATCACGCACGCGGTGACGGGCGATTTGATACAGCCAGCCGGGCAGGTTCTGTCCGTCGAAGTCTGGCAGGCGGCGGTACACGACCAGAAATACGTCCTGCACCAGGTCTTCACGCTCGGCCTCGGGGCCACCCATGGCGCGGATCCAACGTGAGACATCATTGAACCAGCGCTCGTAGACGGCGCGGAACTCCAGCGGCGCTGACGGCTCAATGGGCCGTGTTTCTAGCGTTTTCACGGCAGGCGCGCTTGCCGCGGGCCATCGCTCGGCCTGGCTGGCACGTGGCATCAATGGTTCAAGGGGCTCCTTCACGAGAACCTTTTCGGAAAAGTAAAGAGCCACACCAAACGGATGTTCGCCTCCGCTCGGTCCCGTGAGGGTAGTCTGTTTGAGCCCGTCACGCCATGTCTGTTCGGCCCCGTTCTAGGATTCTGAGTTTGGGACAGGTGCGTGTGATGCGAGGCGTGCCGTGCGCGGGCCTCGTCTTGGCGTTGGCTGCGCAGGCGCCGGACGCACGCGCGCAAACAACGGATACCGGGTCCGTCGAAACGCAATTTACGTCCGGCACGTCGACGTGCCCCGAGCCGAGTGAGGTTCAGCGCGAAGTGTTGTCGCTCATTCCACCGGAACGACGTGAGTTGTTGCAACGCGGCGTCTCGGTCGTGCTCGAAGATCTCGGCGATAGCTACCGGGTAACCGCTTCGAAAGACGAAAAGACGGCGAAGAAGAGCTACTCCGACCCGGCGCGGGATTGCACGGGCCGCGCGCACTTTGCCGCCGTGCTTGCCGTGCTGACGGTGATGCCGCCAGAGTTGGACGTCGAGCCGTCCGCGCCGCCTCCGTCTGCGCCGGCGCCCGCTCCGTTGCCTGCGCCTGCGCCTCGGCGTGCGTTGCCGCCCCCCGCCCCGCCGCGAGCAGCCCTGGCGCGCATCGAGCTCGGCGGGTTCTACGTCGCAGCGCCGGCGATTTTGCGAGCGCCGGAGTTGCACTCGCTCGGGGCAGAGTTGCGGGTTGCACTCGGGCGCGGAGCGCTATCAGGCACGCTATCGGTTGCTTACGAGTCGCGTTCACAGTTCGAGCTCGGCGGCGTGCGCGGCGATGTACTGGGCTGGCCTACGAGCGCGGGGCTGCGTGTCCGGACGGAGGCCGGGCCCTGGTTCGTTGCCACGGATGTGGGCGCGCTGCTCGTGGTGCAGAGCGTGCGTGCCACGAACCTGCTGCTCTCCAAGGAACAGCGCTCGCTCGAGCTCGGAGCGCGCGTCGGCGTCTCGCTGCAGCGGGCGCTAACGCCGCATTTCGCGCCGTTCATCGCCGCTTTCGCCTGGCTCGTTCCGAGCCCGCGTGACTTGTCTGTGGCGCCGCAAGGGACGATCGGGAATCTGCCGTACCTGTGGCTCGGTGGCAGTGCCGGGGTCTCGTTCGGGCTATGACGTTCCGGCTCACGCTGTGCTGTGCGCTGCTCGGCTTGGGCGCATGCGGGCCCAAGTTGGATTTGGGCAGCGACGTGATTTGGGCCACGGATCACGAATCGGGTGAATTGAACGATTGGTACGCGGCTCCAGGCGGTGGGCTCTCACCCGATACGTCGGCCAGCACCACGCTGATTGTTCAAGGCCCCGCGCACAGCGGCAAATTCGCGCTTGAAATGACTGATTTTGCGGCGAGTGACACGGCCGGCCCGGGCATCTATCGCGAGCTCGTCTCGCCACCAGAGGCTTACTACAGTGCATGGTACTATCTGCCGCGTCAGTATCAAACGAACTCGCAATGGACCATCCAGCAGTTCGGTTCGCGCTCGGATTCCGATCCTACCTTGGTGAATCACGGTCACGATCTCAATTTGCGCACGCTGCCCGGCGGCCAAGTGGTGCTGTACGTGTTCAGTCACGACCCCGCATACCTGCAAGCGCCATTGGCTGAGCCACCCGCGTTCGTGCCAGTCGAAACCTGGTTCCAGATCGAAACGCTGTATCGCGCTCGCACTGACGAAACAGGGCGTTTGTTGGTGTGGCTCGACGATCGCCTGGTTTATGACCTAGAAAACCGGCGCACGAGCGGGTCTGATGATGTGCTGTGGACGCTGTGCAACATCGCTGAGGACGTACAGCCCTCGCCCCCCGTGTTGGACGTGGATGACGCCGCGATCAGCCTGCGGCGCGTGACGCGAGCGGGTAAGCCGTTCGCCGGCCAACGTTGAACGTCAGTGCTGTGGCTCTTCAACGCTAGCTGAAACCCGCGCCGGCATGCGCTCTTCGACTCCGTCCCCCAGCTGGCCATCGTTGGCGTATGAGGAACGGTCGTACACCGTGCTGCCTTCGCTTTCATCGAACGGCAAATCCAGCACTAAGCCCGGATCAGCGCTCGAGAAATGATCGGCTGCTTCATTCATGAGCTCTTCGGGCGTGCGTACGAGCTCGAGCACGCGCACGTCATCAAGGCTACCATGCAGCAGATCACGCGTGCCATCCAAGGTACCCAGCCAGCAAGAGGTGGGGGTGCGCTTGTCGGGTAGATCGGCGGAGCTGGCGACCCGCGCGCCGTCGACATACAGCTGATTGCTCGCGCCGTCGAAAGTGTATGCGGCAAAGTGCCAGGCGCCCGCACTGACCGGCTTAGTAGCGGCGGCCAAGGTGCGGGTGCCGTACACGCGAATGGCGCTGAGCAGGCCGTCAGCCACCGCCAACTCGAGCCCGCTGTCGAAGTCCTTGCGCACGGTGACGAGCGCTTGTGTACCCGCGATGGAGTCCAGCTTGAACCACGCGGAAATCGTCTGCGCGGCGTGCCCGTCCGGGAATTCGGCCGTGGCAGTGGTCGCGTAGTCGTTCACGCCGTCGAACGAGAGCCAGCGATTCTGCCCGGAATCATCGACGTTGCGAGTGAGCGCGCTCGGCCCGGTGTCGTTCGGTGGTGCGGTGCACGCAACCAGCGTGCGACAAGCCAAAGCGAAGAGTAGATAGCGCATGCGCTGCAAGCACACAGATGCCGCGTTCACAAGAACGCAGGGTTCGGACCCGCCGACTGGCTGAACGCGACATCAGCGGCGGAGAGCGCGGCCGAGTACACGCGGAATTCGTCGAAGGTGCCGGCGAAGTAGGGGTCACCCGCGTACTGCGAGCGACCGAGCCAGCAGTTGCTGGCGTTGATCGCGCTGAGCGAGCTGCTGAGGGCGCCGCCCGCCGACAACACGCCATTGGTGTACAGCGAAATGAGGCTGTTCGCCTGGTCGACGACGACCGTAAAATGGAGGGCGCCCGCGCTGAGTAGCGCCCCGTTGACGATCGGCGCTTCACTCATTGCGCCCATGCTTGCGGTGAACGCGACGCGGCTCGTGCCAGTGGCGCTTGCCGCGCGAGGCGTGAGCATCAGGTACGTCCCGCTGGTCGTGGTCGATGTTTCGCCGAAGTCGAAGACGCGCTGCCAATAGCTTCGATACGTGGTGCTATCCGTGCCGCCGCTCCAGGTGACCCAGGCTTCGAACGTCGCGTTGCTGAGGCCCATCAAGCAATTGGTGGGTAGCTCGACGTATTGGCCCGGATCGCTTGCAACCGGCAGCACGCCGCCCGTAAGCACCAGGGTGCCGGTGCCGCTCAGCGCGGCTCCTTTGCCCATGACGGTTCCGTTCGCCGACCCCTTCGAATCAGTGACGGTCGTGCCGCTCCCTGTGAAGCTGTAGCGATGCAACAATGAGCTCTTCAGCGCGAGGCAGGGCGCCTCGGCGACGCCGCAGCCGCAGACTCCGGGCGCGGTCTTTTGCGGATCTGCGGGGCATTTGTCGATGCAGTCCGGCGTGCCGTCGGTGTCGGTGTCGGTGTCGGCGACGCCGCAGCCGCAAACACCGGGCGCGGTCTTTTTCGGATCGTTC
>DATCFJ010000259.1:0-6365 GCA_036509605.1 Polyangiaceae bacterium
ACGATCTTCAGCACGAGCATCAGCTCCGGGCCCGCGCTCAGTGTGCTCTTCGGCGATCCGACCTCGGCTGATCCGATCGCCGCAGCACGCGCGCCGAACGCGTTCATTCAACCGAACCTGGGTGTGATCTACTCCTCGAGCACGAAGAAGATTTCGGAGCACGGCGGTGGGTCTGCCAATGACACCGGAGTGGCGCTCTTGATCTCCCTGCCCGGTTTCGGGTCTCCGCAAGCCGTTACGGCCGCGGTCGGCACGGCCCAGGTTGCGCCGACGATCCTGCAAGCGCTTGGCTTGGATCCGAAGCTGCTCCAGGCCGTGATCAAGGAGAACACGGCGGTTTTGCCCAGCCTGTTCTAGCAAGCCGGCCGGGGGTGATTGGGCAGCATTTGCTCGCCCAATCACCTTTGTGGCTCGCAGAAGAATTTTTTTGTTTGAAGGAAAGGGCGCGCTCGGAGAAGGTTGATCGTGATGTCTGTCGTTCGTCCAAGCGTTGCCGCCTTCGGGCTCGGCTTGGCGGCGCTGGCCTTCGGCGTACCCGGCAGTGCAGCGACCGTGGATTCATGTCTCGCGCCCAAAGTGAGCGTCGAGGTCCCGCCCGGCGAAACCTGGCAAACGGCGACGGCCGACCTCGCCCAACACCTAAGAAGCCTTAGGGATCTCGACAAATGCGCGCGCGTGACCGTGCGCCCGAGCGGCTCCGTCGTGCTTTTGGAGATCACCACGGGCGACGGCCGGGTCGCCACTCGCCAGGTCAGTGACGTCGCGGAGCTCTTGAGGACCGCAGAGGCCCTATTGGTCTTGCCGCCGCAGCCCGTCGCTGTGGCGAGCAAAGCGTCTCCTTTGGAGACACCACCGCCAGACCCGCGAACGGCAAGCTCGGCGCCAGCGTCGATCCACGTCGACCTCGGGGTCGGTGGCGCGCTGCGCTTTGGAGGCGGCCCTTCGTTCGGGGGCGGCGGGGTGGCGGTCTTCGCAGCGTTCGCTATCGAGCGCTGGCTGCTCACGGTGAGCGGGCGTTGGGACGTCGCGGACGCATACTTTGCGGAGCCCACACCGAATGACTTCAACATGCAATCCACCTCCGTCGGCGTGAGCGCCGGTCGACGCCTCGAAGTTGGAAGCGCAAACTTCGACGCGCTGATTGGCCCCAATGTCGTGCTCGAGAGCCAAGACGCCGACGACGGCAATCGCGAGGTTCATGGCGCGGCCGCTGATTTCCGCTTGGCCGTGGCCCTGCGCGTGTCCGGTCCGCGGGCGTCGTCGGTCCGCGCGTTTGCAACGACTGATTTCGAGGGCTCACCCGCGCGCATTCGCTCACAGAAGTACTTGGATCGAGCCTTGCCGCAGCTGCCCTGGTGGAGCGGCGGGCTCGCGGTCGGTGTGCTATGGGGCGCTCGATGACCGCACCCAGGCGCGTTCAGCTCGCTCAGGCCGAGCTCACTGACGCGGCAGCGCTCGAGGCGCTGAGCCAAGGGCATATCAGCGCGCTGGGCGTGCTGTACGACCGCTACCAAGCCTCGGTGTTCAGTTTCGTGCGAAGGGCCACCAACGACGCCAGCGACGTCGAAGACGTCGTGCACGTGACGTTCATGACCGCTGCACGAGCGGCCAGCAACTTCGATGGTCGACAGAGCTGCCGCCCCTGGCTAGTCGGAATCGCCGCGCGCCTGCTGCACCGGCGCAAGCGCGGTATGTCACGTTGGGCCCGCGCCCTGCGTGAGCTGACGGTGCGCGAGGGCGAGCGCCACACGGACCCGCACCGCGAGCTGTCAGCCCGCGACGAGGTGCACCGTCTGTCGGCCGCCTTGGAGAAGCTGACCGAGCCGAAGCGCATCGTGCTGTTGCTGGCCGAAACCGAGGGGCTCTCGTCTGAGGAAATCGCCAGCGCGCTGCAGATCCCGGTGGGCACGGTGTGGACTCGCTTGCACCACGCACGCCGTGATTTACGGCGCTTGCTGGGTCGGGACGGTGAGTCGTGAGCTCGAAGCCCTGCGCCCGCCAGTGGCAAGTCGAAGCCGCCCGCGACGGCCGCTTGCTCGGTAAGGATCTGGAGAGCGCGAACCGGCACCGCGAGACCTGCGCGCAATGCAGCCGTGAAGAGCGCGAGCTCTGCGGGTTGGGGCATGAGCTTTCGCGCTTGCCGGCTGTCGGCCGCGACCAAATATCGGTTCAGCGCTCCAGGCAGCGCCTGATGGCCGCGCACAACGAGTCGGTGATCGATCCGCCCGCGCATGGGCGCGCCGTCTCGCTGCGGGTAGCGGGGGCGCTCGCACTCGCGCTGGCGGCCGCGGGTTGGCTCGCGCTCGTGCACCGTCCGCCGGCCGCCAGCCCCGCCCGAGCCAGCCGGGAGATCGTCGAGGTCCACGCCCAGGCCGGTGCACGCTGGGCAAAGCACCTGGAAGGCTCGCGCATTTTCGTGGATCTCGAAGACGGCGCGGCGGGCTTCGAGATCCATCCGCACCCCGGTCGAAGCGTCATCATTCGGCTGCCTGACGGTGAGGTCCGTGACGTGGGCACGGTGTTCGACGTGCGCGTCGCCGAACGGCACACACAGCACGTCGCCGTGAGTGAAGGCCGCGTTTCGATTCGCTTGAACGGCCGCTCCACCGTTAGCCTGGGAGCCGGTGAAACCTGGGACGCCGAGCGCGCGGAGCTCGCCCCGAGCCCGGACGCGCGCGGTTCGCAAGCTGTAGCCGCGAAGGCGAGCGCCAGTGCGCTCGCGCGCCTCGAAAGGCGGCCGCCCCCAGCGCGCGCCAGCGCAGCTCCCGAAGCGACCGCCGCGCCGCAGGCTTTCGCCCCGAGCGCTGCCGACCCTCAGTCGACCAAGGCCGAGGACAACGCCTATTTGCACATCGTCGACTTACTGCGCGCAGCAAAAGACAGCGAAGCGCAGGCGCAAGCCAAAGGCTATCTGCTGCGCTTTCCGAACGGGTTTCGGCGCATCGAGGTCTTGAACATCGCGACCCGCAGCGCGCCTGACGCCGGCACTTACGGCGCGCCTGGCGCGCGCCAATAGAGAAAAGCCGGCAGGAACAAGACCGCCGCGGAGACCGCTGCGATTTCTCCGGCCGCTGCTGCCAGGCCAAAGCTGCGCACCGCGCCATTGATCGACAGCAGGAGCACCGAGTAACCGAGCGTCGTCGTGGCGGAGCACAGAATCACCGCGCCGCCCGTTTGCACGACGATGCGTCGCAGCGACATAGCCCCGGCGATGTCGTAGCGCTTGACGATGTTCAACGCGTAGTCCGCGCCGACACCGATACTGATCGGGAGCGCGATGAAGTTCAAAAAATTCAGCTTCACGCCGTAGAGCACTAAAAAACCCAGCAGCCAAGCAAAGCCCAGCAGCAGCGTCCCAGCGCACAACCAAGCCGACCGCCGAGCGCGAAACGCCAGGACGATCACCAGCAGCGTGCCCAGCAAGCTGAGCCCGATTGCCTTGGGCGCGTCGCTCTTCACGTTCAAAATCATGTCAGACAAGATCACGGGCTCTCCGGTGCCGCGCACGACATGACCGCTCGGCAGCCGAACCTCGCGAAACGAGTCGGCCCATTCCATGAGGTAGTGAACGTCGTACACGCTGCGCCCGTCCGAGGGCACGATGTACACGATGCGCCCGCGCGTGCCGTCCTTCTCGGTGAACGGGCGTGCCAGGCGCTCGGGCAGATCGGAGAGCGTGAGCGGCGTCAGGCGCGAC
Organism: Polyangiaceae bacterium; assembly: GCA_036509605.1. Classification (GTDB taxonomy): domain Bacteria; phylum Myxococcota_A; class Polyangia; order Polyangiales; family Polyangiaceae; genus PMG-095. Next base: position 3,698 of record DATCFJ010000259.1, read on the forward strand.
GGCAAGCGCGCGTGCAGCTTTTGGTACTCGCCATCGCTCACGAAGCCGCGGCGCTTCGCGTTCTCCAGCCGCGCGCTGATGTCTTGCAGGAGCGCGAGCTTCGTTGCCTGATCCTTGGGTAGTAAGTCGAACAAGCTGACCGCCTTTTGAAACGGCAAGCGGTTCTGCGGCGCGGCGTCACGCCGCCGCAGCAGCTCGCGCACCAACGGTTCCACGTCTTCGAGCCGATCGGTAACGATAGCGCGGCCGTCCTGACCGAGGCGACCGACTATCTTGTCGACGCGCGTGGACAGCGTGCCGCTCGAGGTGGCGCTGCCGTGATCATTGCGGATGCTGCCGAGGCTGTAGTCCATCGGATCTTGCACCAAAAAGCGCACGGCGAGCACGAGGGCGCCTAGCCCGCTCAAGCCGGCAAACAGGCTGAGCGCACGCGGGGCTCGGCGAGCGACCCACGCAAACGGCAAGCCGTACATGCCGCGCAGCCGCGCTCGCCAGCCAGCGGCGTCGATGCGCAGCGGTCGCATCCGCTCCGAAGCGACTAGCCACGCCGGGAGCAGCAGGTAAGTCGCGATCCAGCACAGCACCATGCCCACTCCGCCAATGATGCCGAAGTGACGGGAGCCCTTGAAGTCAGTGATCGAGAGCGAACCATAGGCGACCATCGCGGCTGCCGCCGCGGCCAAGGTTCCGCCGTAAGTCTCTAGGTGCGCGGTTCGGATCGCATCCGCAACGTCCAGGCCGTCTGTCGTGCGCGCTTCGATGTAGCGAGCCATGTAGACGATGCCGAAGTTGATGCCGTTTCCGGCAATGATGCTGACCAGAAAGCCGGTCGCGGTGTTCAGATAGCCGACGCTCAGCCTTGCTGTGCCGAACGACCACACGCAGCCCACGAGAATCGTGAGCCCCATGCCGACAAGCGCGCGGAAGCTCAAGAAGTACAAGAATACGACGGCCAGCACCAACGCGACGCCGCACTTCCCGACATACACCAAGTCGTGAATCACCGCGTCCTGTGCTTCGGCGTTGGTGATCAGGTCGCCCGTGAAGCCGATGCGCATGTCGCTCGCGAAGTGCTTTGGCTCTAGCCCCTCGATCAGCCGCTCGACGCGTCGGCGCAGCTCGTCCGCCTTGGGGTCGAAGCTGCCGAGCGAGGTGTGCACCAAGATCGCTGCCAGCTGACCGCGCGCGTTGCCGATGTAGTAGCCGTCCACCCCGGGTTGCTGAGCGCGCGCTTTCTTGGTCTGCGCGTCGAGCTCGGTGTTCAGCGCGGCAATCGCGTCGTCATTCGTGTCGTTCGCGTCGTCGGAGCCAAGGCCGAGATCGAGCCCTGCCGCTCGTTGTACTTTCGCGTCGTACTCATCGGCGAAGTGATCGTGAAGTTGAGTAAGCTGAGGCACGTCCAGGTACAGCGCTTGGTTCTGCTCGAAGAACGCCTGGGCGTCCTTCGAGCCGTAGTCCACGGTGCTGACCAGCGACGGATCGAGCGTCGCCAAGCGCGGGACGAGCGCGTCCACGAACGCCTCCAGGGCTTGCACGTTTCCGCTCTCGGCGACCACCGTCAGCGTCGCGTTCGAGGCCAGGCGGCCCTCGGTGCGGCGCATCTCGATCACGCTTGGCTTGCTGTCCGGCAGGAGCTCCGTGAAGCTCGTCTTCAGGTCGAGGCGCGACGCTAGCCACCCCGTCGGGGCCAGCGTGAGCAGCATGAGCAGCATCACCAACCAGGGGCGCGCCACTTGCAGCTTCGCCAGTCGAATGAGCACTGCCCCGAGCGAAGACTTCACGGCCACTCCGGTGCAAACGGCGTATAGCGAAAGCCAGCGCCTAGGGCGGTTTGTTGCTCGGTGATGAGCAAGCCCTTTTCGGCGCCAGCGTCGAACGAAGCGTAGAGCCGGAGCTCGCCTCTCACGCCGGGCAATGACACACCGAGCAATGTGCGAAAATCGCGCGTCGCGGCGCGGCCCTTCGCGAGCAAGACTTCGGCGGCGCCCGACCAGAACGGTGTCACGCCGCGCACCGCTTGATGCAACTGAAGCACGAGCTCCTGCGCAGTGCCTGCCTGAAACGGCGTGCTTGCCGTGGCAGTGCCGTTGACGAACAGCTTGGACTGATGGCGCAAGATCAGCTCCAGCGAGCCGGCTTGGATGCGGCTGGCGAAGTCCGCGCTGAGCGAGTTGCCGATCTGAGGACGACCGCGCAAATCCGGGTGATCCGGGCCAAGGCCGGGTGTGACCGGGTCATTGCTCGCCGTGTGGTGATCGCTCTCATGGTAGTAGCCGAGCGCGACCTCGAGCCCACCGTGCTCGCCAAGCGCCAGCCTCGCGACGCGGTCGAAGGACAACGCCAGCTCGTAACCCAAGATCCCGCGCCACAGATCGGAATCACCACCGGGAGCTGGCAAGAGCCGCTTGCTGCGCGTTCGGCTCTCGAGGCCGAACAGCGCCAGCGCGCCGACGCGCAACGTGAGACCCGACTCACGCCAGGCCACGAGCCCGAGCTCGCTGCCAAGCGTCACGGAAAAGCGCGGCGCGACGATCGCTTCTACGGCCGCCGTATCGCGCGAAGCGCTCGAGCTGTGCGACACCTCTCGAGCGTCACCGGGTAGCCAGCGCAGGCCGTCATTCGGCAACGCCCGCGCGCGGCTAGGCACGAGCAAATGCGGCGCAGCTAT
>DATCFJ010000260.1:0-5371 GCA_036509605.1 Polyangiaceae bacterium
CGAATTTTCGGACTTGGACGCACTGCAGATCCGCGACGCACACGGTCCGATTCAGACCATGACCTTCGTGACGCCTTCAAATTCGGCTTATTCCGAGATCAGCGCGCAAGCCGCCTACTTCGCGTTCGGCTTCGGCCAAAACGGCGGAGTACGAGACGCGAGCGGCAGCGCCAACGTTTGGAACAACGAAGCGCTGTTGTTTCAACGCAGTGCCTCCTCCGGTACGCAAGCCATGCTGGCCGCGGCGATCGGAGTGCCGGCGACCGCCTGGAAGGGTAAACCCCACAAAACCTCGGACGACGTTGCAGCTGACATCCAGATGGCAGGTCAGAAGCAGGACACCGCCAGTCAGGCTCTCGGCATCCTGGCTGCCGACTACATCGACAGCAAGAACCTGCGCGCGCAAATCCGCGTGCTCGCATTTCAAGACTCCTCGCAACACTGCGCGGTGTTCCCGGACTCGACGAGCAACGCACATGACAAGCGCAACGTGCGAGACGGACACTACCCGGTTTGGGGTCCGCTGCACTTGTTGATGAAGGTCGATCACTCTGGCAATCCGGTGAACGTCGCGAGCCGTCAGGCAATCACGGACATCGTCGGCTATCTGTCGGGAACCAAGGCGTTGCCCAACGGTGTGCAACTGCTCGATGTGTACGCCCAGAGCGGGCTCGTGCCGGAGTGCGCAATGCACGTGACGCGCGCCAAGGACGGCGGCAACATCCTGCCCTTCGCACCTCCGAGCCCGTGCTCGTGCCTTTTCGACGTGCGCGCCACCGGCGCCACCAGTTGCACTTCCTGCAAAGTGCAGGGCGACTGCGGCGCAGCGCAAGTTTGCTCGCAAGGTTACTGCGAAGGCTGATGCTCTGCGCGCAATCATATCAGGCGGTTTCCGCCGGCCAGCGGGAACGCCACTCAAATGTTGCCTGGATTTCTTGCTGCTTTGTCCAACGTTTTACCGAGAAGTCTTAACGTCCCTCCGTGCTGTCCTCCCCCTACGCCTCCCAAGCTGTGCTCGCCGACGAAGACAGCGACGACGGTCTAACACCAGTCGTGCCGAGCTTCACTGGGCTCGCCGCCCAGTCCGTGCCGCTCGAGTCGCTCGAGCGCTACAAGCTCGTGGCGCCGCTCGGCCACGGCGGAATGGCAGAAGTGTTTCTGGCCGCCTGGGAGGTTGCGCCGTTCGTGCACCGACCCGTCGTCGTCAAGCGGCTACACGCGCACTTCAACGAAGACCCGCGCCTCGTGCAAATGTTCTTGGATGAGGCGCGGCTCTTGTGCTTGCTCGAGCACCCGCACGTCGTCAAGACGCTGGAGGCCGGAGTCATCGACGGCAAGTGCATCGCGATGGAGTACCTGGAAGGGCAACCTCTGCATCGCGTGTTACGTCGCGCCTACCAAAAGGGGAAATTGCCCATCGATGCAGCGGTCAGCATCGCAATCTCCATGCTTGAGGGCCTGAACTACGCTCACGAAGCGACCGACGCGACCGGGCAGTCGCTCGAGATCGCGCATCGCGACATCTCGCCGCAGAACGTATTCGTGACCAACGACGGCCAGGTCAAAGTCCTCGACTTCGGCATCGCCAAGGCGCGAACGCACGAGGGACGCACTGCCACTGGCGTCGTGAAGGGCAAAGTCGGCTACATCGCCCCCGAGCAAGCCACGGGTGAGCCCGTCGACCGCCGCGCGGACATCTGGAGCGTCGGAGTCGTGTTGTGGGAAGCGCTTACCGGCGCGCGCCTGTTCAAGGCCGAGACAGACGCCGGCACGCTCAACAGCAGCTTACGCGGAGAGATCCCGACCGCCGCGACGCATCGCCCGAGCCTGCCAGTGGAGCTCGAGGTCGTGTTGGCTCGTGCACTGCAGCGAGCCCCCGCGCTCCGCTATCGCAGCGCGGCCGCGATGCAAAAGGACCTGCAGAGCTGGCAACGGAGCGCGGGAACGGTGCCGCATCCGGGAGCGATGCGAAAGCTCATGCACGAGCTATTCTCGGACGAGGTGCTGGAACAGCGCCGCATGGTCTCGGTGCTGATGGCGCGCAGCGATTGCACCGCGCCCGCCCCGGCGTCGACACGCTCACCCAGCAGCACGAGCGCCTTGATCGTCAGCGACCACGCGGCCACCGCCACTGGCTTGTCCGAGATGAGCCAACTGATGGAGGCCATGGGCCAGCGACATCGCCGCGCTTTCCGCTCGATCATGGCGGTGCTCGCGTTGGTCACCGGGTTTACTGGAGGCGTGGCCTATGTCGCGGCAAACAAGCTCAATCCGAGCGCCGGCGCAGCCAGACCCGTGCCACGACCCAGCAACGCGGAGCCGAGCACAACGGCACACGCGACAGCACCGCTAGCAGAACCCGGAGCGACGCGCGACGCCGACTCGCCCTGGCCGCTGCCGGCTGTCGCTCCGGACCGTTCGCAGCCCGTGCGCGCTGCCACGCTTGCGAGGCGACCTGCGCTCGCAGTTTCCAAACCCGCGGCTCCCGCGCCGGCAGCATCGGGCGCGGCTGGCAGCTCGAAACCCGACGCTGGCAGTGTCGGGTTCCTCACCATCGACACCAGCCCTTGGTCGCAGGTCAGCGTAGCGGGCAGATCGCTCGGGCAGACTCCGCTGGTGGGCGTGAAGTTGCCCGCCGGTAGTCAGCTGCTGACGCTTCGCAACCCGGAGCTCGGCATTGAAACCAGCTACGCCGTACAGATCGACGCCGGCAAAACCACGGTTCGAAGGATCGGCATCGAATGAAACGCGCGCTATGCGGAGTCGCCGGTTGTCTGACGCTCGCGCTTGCGTCGCCGGCGTTCGCGGAAGGCCACGCTGCGGCTGCAGCTGAGCGAGCTTATCAGGACATCGATTTCCCGAGCACGCACGAGCTCGCGCAGCACGCCTTGGAATCGGGCGGGGCGACTCGGCAGGAAACCGTGCGGCTCTACGTCTTGCTCGGGATATCTGCCGCTGCGCAGGGCAATGCCGCCGAAGCCAAGCAGAGCTTCGTCGCGGCGCTCGCTATTGATCCCGCGCTAAAGCTCGAGAAGAGCTTGTCGCCCAAGATCCGTGATCCTTATCTCGAGGCGCAGGGCTTTTGGAGCGCGTCGTCCGAGCGCTTGTCGCTCAACGCGAAAGCCAGTGGCGACGCAAACCACCTGATTGTGCGCCTCGCCGATCCCGCCGCGCTGGTCGCGAAGACCGAGCTGCGCATCGGCGCCGTCGGCGGCTCATCGCCAACGGTGCTCAGCTTGGGACGCGCGCCGCTGACGCGCGTTCCGTTGCCGCAGCCGTTGCAACATCGAGACTACGAGCTCTCGCTGCGCGCGCTCGACCGCTACGGCAACGTACTGGCCGAGTACGGCGCTGAAGCAGATCCAGTCGTCGTGCGCGCGGCGGGTGAGTCGCGCCCGTTCGACTACGCCTTGGGCTACGAGCCCCCCGTACGCTCGTATCTTTTGCCAGTGCTGCTCAGCCTAACTGGCCTTGGCGCGACCGCCGCAGGGGTCGTGTTTCAGGTCAAGCGCGAGCAAGCCGCGGAGGAATGGAACGGCCCGGGCTGCGAGACACCGGGTCGAACACGGCTCGCGCAATGCTCGAACATCGACTCGCGCATCAAAAACAACGAGCGCCTCGCGATCGGCCTCTATGCCGGTGGAGCCGCGCTGCTCACCGGCAGCGTGATCGCGCTGATCGCGGGCCGCAGCGCGCCCGAGCCGCGAGCGTCGCGCGCGAGCGCGTTGGGCTGCAGCGTGGCCGGCCCGGGTGTGTCGTGCGCGGGTAGCTTCTAGCTGCGGGCAGCTCAGCGGCCTCGTCGCGTACGACGGTAACGTCGGCGGAACGGCTCTGTTCACGAGCACCCCTTGCGGCAATGTCGAGAAGCAAACCGCGCCGATCGCCGCCGACGGCAAGCTCTGGTCGTACTCAGTCCAGTCCTAAACAAAACGCTCCTCGCGCAGCCCGATCCAATATTTCATTGATGGTCACGCGTTACGCCGCGTGCCGTCAAAGCCTTCGGCGGCATGTTTCCGGAAGCCTGCAGGAACCGCCAAGCCCCATTCACGGCACTAGCGGCGGATTTCGCGGTAGCGCAGGGAGAGCGGGATGAGCTGCTCTTGCGCGGCGGCGCGGGCTTGTACGATCAGGTCGTGCTTGGGTGAGAGACCGCAGGCCGGATCGGTGGCAGTCGCGTCGCCCGTGAGGTGGAAGGCCTGACAGCGGCAGCCGCCAAAGTCGATCGTGCGCCGCTCGCAACTCTGACACGGCTCGGGCATCCAGGCTTCGCCGCGAAATGCCGCAAACGCGCGCGAGTGATGCCAGATGTCCGAGAGCGAGCGCTCCTGCACGTTGTCGAAGCTGAGCCCGGGTAGCGTGTGCGCCAGATGGCAGGGCAGCGCTAAGCCGTCAGGGCTGACGAGCATGTAGCGTTTGCCCCAGCCGCTCATGCAAGACTTGGGGCGATCCGAATAGTAATCCGGCAGCACGAACAGAAGCTCGATTTTGCCCTTGAGCCGATCGCGCGCGGCACGCGCGACCTCGCGTGCTTCGTCGAGCTGCACTTGGCTGGGCAAGAGCGCAGCGCGGTTGAGCAAAGCCCACGCCAAGTACTGCGTGTTCGCGAGCTCGAGGCGATCGACACCGAGCTGCTCGGCGAGCGCGATCATGTCCGCGATGCGGCTCAAGTTCTGGCGGTGCAGCACCATGTTGAGCGTCAGCGGCATGCCCAGCTCTTTGACCCAGCGCGCCACTTCGAGCTTGTGCTGGAACGACTCCCGCCCCGCGATGCGATCCGATTCGCTCGGGAGCGTGTCCTGCAGGGATACTTGCACGCTGCTGAGCCCCGCGCCCTGTAGCCGCACAAGGCGATCGCGCGTCAACGGCAGGCCGCTCGTGATCAGGTTGGTGTAGAAATCGAGCGCATTGGCGCCCTCGACCAGCTCCTCGAGATCCTTGCGCAGTAGCGGCTCACCGCCGCTCAAGTTGAGCTGCAGCGCGCCAAGCTCGGACGCCTCGCCGAACACCCGCAGCCAATCAGCCGTTTGCAGGCGATCGGGGTGCGCGGCGAGATCGGTCGGATTGGAGCAATAAACACAGCGCAGCGGGCACAGGTAAGTGAGCTCGGCGATCAGCGTGTACAGCCGATCTTCGTTCACGGGTCGGCCTGAACCAGGCCTCGATCGAGCAGACCTTGCACGAAGGTCACGACCTCGGCCTGGACCTTTTCGGTGTCACTCTGAAACTCGCGCGCGAGCGTCGCGATGATCGCAGACAGCGTCTGCTCGCCGGTGCAAAGCTTCAGGATCGCCGCGCCGGTAGGATTGAGCAGCAGACCCTTCTCCGGATAAAGCAGGATGTATTTGCCGGTCTTCGGATCGAGGCGCAGCTT
>DATCFJ010000261.1:0-8208 GCA_036509605.1 Polyangiaceae bacterium
GTTGAACATCTGAAATCCGAACAGCAAATCCGGGCTGCTTTGGGCTCGGATCAGCAGCGCTGCTTGAATCACGAGGTAGCCGAAGAAAAATAACGGGCGTAACTTGTCCGGCAGCTTCAAGTTGAACGGTCCGCGCTGCATGTTCGGTTTGCTTCGGGAAGGGCCCGTCCTACTCTTGTAATCCTTTGCCGTGAATGCCTGGTGACGAGGCCGCGCGATTTCGATACGATTCGGTGTTCGCTTTGAAGCCGTTTTTGCCTTCGCTAAAGTGGGCTGGTTTGCCTTTACTGTTGGCCTTCGCGGCCGACTGTTCGGGCATGGGCGTGCGTGGTGACGAGCAAGGTGTCGGCGTAGCTGGCGGCGCAGCGGTCGACGCGGGCGCCTCTGCGTTGCCCAGCGCGTCAGTGCCGAACGCCTCGCCACCGAGCGGGCCCGTTACCAGTACTCCGACTCGCCCCCCCGAGCTCCCGAACATGAGCGAGCGCGATCGTGACGGCAATCGCATCGACGACGAGCTCGAGCAGAGCGCGAAGCCGATGCTAGATCTGGAAGTGATCTTGAAGCAGCCCGCCACGGCGAGCCAGCTTGCCTCGTTCGCTCGTCGCGGCGGCCACGTGCGTCACGTCTTCGTCGCGGTCAGCTACGGTTGGTCCGGCTCACTGCCGCGCGCGAGCTTGGCCCTGCTGCACAGCGACCTGGGTAGCGCGCTGCACTTCGTTGCCGCCTCGCGCAAGGTCGTGCCGTTGCTCGACGAAGCCACGCGAACCGGGCGCGTGCGGCCGGTGTGGGGGGCCGGTTTCGCCACTGGCTCTCTTGGCTTCCAAGGCGACCCGAACACCACGATCGGAGTCATCGACACGGGTTTCGATGACAGTCATCCCGATCTGAATGGTCGCTCGGCGGGCTTCAAGGACTATAGCTCCGACCTTGCCAGCACCCCGCGCGACGTGCAAGGCCACGGTACGCACGTTGCCTCGATCGCGGTCGGCTCGGGCGCTGCGTTTGGTGTCGGTCCGGGCACGTTGCACTACACCAACTCGGGGGACATCAGCGCTCTCGCTTCCGGATCGTTCTTGCCTGGCGTGATTCACACGCCGGGTTACTTCACTGGCAGCGCGGCCTTGAGCGTGTCGGCGTTTGCCGTTTGGAGAGGCGGCCAAGCCAGCCTGCTGCGCGCGATGCAATCAAGCGATCCGGGCGGCATGTGGTCGGCGTTCGGTTCGATCTCGGGCGCCACGCCTCAAACGCTCGGCAAAGCGAGCACGAGCAACGCGAGTGCGCGCTACAGCGACGCATTGAGCCAAACCAAGCCGGCGACGGTCAGCTTGGTTGCCGTCGCTAATAGCGTGCTCGACTACCCCGCGGTCGGCGATGGCTTCAACGCGCTGAGTGGCGTGGCACCGAACTGCAAATGGTTCGGCGCCAAAGTGTTCACCGACGACGGCCTCGGTAGCTCGCTGGATACTGGCGCGGCGATCGACGACCTAGTGGCCGCGCGTGTCGACAAAAACATCAAGATTATCAATTTGAGCATCACGGCGACCGGTGGCAGTGATACCGGCCTGCGCGCGAAGGCCAATAGCGCGGTGGACAACGGCGTGCTGGTGGTCGTTGCGGGCGGCAACGGGGGCCCGACGTCAGCCGTGGGCGATCCAGGGCGCGCCCGAAAGGTGCTGACCGTCGGAGCGACCAACGACGTCAATGAGCTCACGAGCTACACCAGCGCGGGTGTCCCCAATCCCAGTGATGCGTCCGAGGACTTCAAACCGGACTTGCTCGCCCCTGGCGGTTCCAGCTTCCGCTCGCTCATCTTGGCCGCGGACTCCAACTCAGCGGACGCTGAGACGACCTCGTTCGCCGACGTGCAAGCCAACGACTACCGCGGCATGCAGGGCACATCCATGGCGGCGCCGTTCGTGGCGGGAGCCGCAGCGCTGTTGATCGACGCTCTGCAACAGTCGGGCATGGCTTGGGACTTCAGCTCGAACCAAAGTCCGTTCTTGATCAAGATGCTGCTCCTCGCGTCGGCCACCGAGACACTTAAGGACCGCGAAGCGGGCACTGGCGGTAACCCGACTCTGGGTCGTGCCGCGCAGCCGAAAGACCTGTTCGAGGGCTACGGCATCCTCAATCCCGATGCAGCCATCGAGGCTATCGCGTTGCCGCTACAAGCGAGCGCGAGCGGCACGGTGAATGGTGCCGCGCCGGCGCGTGCCGAGTGGGAGCCGCGGGCTTGGGGGCGGCGCGTGCAGTTGCACCGTGAGGATGTATTGACGCTGACTCTGGCCATGCCGCCGTCGGCGGACTTCGACTTGTATTTGTACGCCGGGCAGCCCGACAAGAACGGCAGCCCAGTGATTCGCGCCTCCAGTACGAACGCGACCAGCGGCAGCAGCGAGGCGATCTCGTTTACTTCGGTGGCTGACGAGACTGCGTATGTGTTCGTGAAGCGCGTGAGCGGTTTCGGCACGTTTTCGTTGAGCTCAGAGCGTGTCGTGTACTGCGGCAACGGCGTGCTCGACCCGGGCGAACCGTGCGACCCGAGCGTCGCCGGCGGAGCCGCCTGCTGCAGTGCCTCGTGTTTGCCGTTGGCGCCTGACACGCTGTGCGACGACGGCAACGCCTGCACGACGGCTGACCACTGTGCGGAGGGCAAGTGCGCCGGCGACGCGCTGACCTGCCCGGACCCCGTTCAAGAGTGCCAGGTGGCCGGCAGCTGCGCGCCCGCGACAGGACTGTGTTCGCCGGCTGGAGCGGTGCTCGACGGCGCCGCTTGCTCGATCGGAAGCTGTGAGAGCGGCGCATGCTTCGCTCTCGAAGCGGGCGGCGCGGGTGATGGGGGAGACAGCGGCGCCGCTGGAGCTCTCGCGCATTCGGATGGCGGCGCTGCGGGAGAGCCTGCCGATGGCCGCGCAGGCGAACCGAATTCCGTCACGGCTGGCACTTCGGGCATGAGGGGCCGCTATCCCAACGCTGCCGTGGACACCGATCCCGGTTGCGGCTGTTCGGCCGCGGGCGCGAGCCGAGGCGCGGGGTCGGTGTTTTGGATCGCTGCTGCACTGGGGCTGTTTGGTGTGCGTCGTCGTCGGCACAGGCGGCGCTTGCCAGCGCGCCGTTCGGCACTAGGTTGAGCCTGTGGATATTCGCCCGTGCACCGGGAGGAGCCAATGAAGCTGCGCAAACGAGTCGTGGTGATCGGCGGCGGCTTCGGCGGGATCGCGGCGACGAAGGCTCTAGCTCGCGCGCCCGTGCACGTAACTCTATTGGATCGCTCGAACCACTACCTGTTTCAGCCGCTCTTGTATCAGGTTGCCATGGCCGGTCTCGCGCCGAACGAGATAGCCTCGCCGATTCGGGGCGTGCTGCGGCACGTCGACAATGCCCGGGTGCTGCTCGCTGAAGTCACGTCTGTCGATCTCGCGTCGCGGCGTGTCTTCACGCGCGAGTGCGCCGCGCTCGACTACGATTACCTCGTGCTCGCGCCGGGCGCGGTCAATTCCTACTTCGGCCATGACGATTGGCCGCACGTCGCGCCCGGTTTGAAGGATCTAGACGACGCGGTCGAAATCCGGCGCCGTGTGCTGCTCGCGTTCGAAGCGGCAGAGCGTGAGGCGGATCCGACCGCGCAGCGTCAGCATCTGACGTTCGTGGTGATCGGCGGCGGCCCCACCGGCGTCGAGCTAGCGGGCGCCATCGCGGAGCTGGCGACCTTCGTTTTGGCGCGAGATTTTCGCGCGATCAAGCCGGACGCCACGCGCGTGGTGCTGATCGAAGGCGGCCCGCGCGTGCTCGCGACCTTTGCTCCGGAGCTCTCGGAGCGTGCCGCGCAGAGCCTGCACGAAATGGGCGTCGAGGTGCGCGTCAACGCGCGCGTCACGGCTATCGACGAGCAAGGTGTGGCAGTCGGTGATGCCCGGATTGCTGCCTCGACGGTGCTTTGGGCGGCCGGTGTGCGCGCCTCGCCCTTGTGCGAGCGCTTGGGTCTGCCCGTGGATCGCTCAGGGCGAGTCAAGGTAGAGGCGGACTGCTCCGTGCCAGGTCACCCCGAGGTGTTCGTGATCGGCGACGCCGCCAACTTCACCCCTGCTGGCGGAAGCGAGCCGCTGCCCGGCGTGAGCCCGGTCGCGATGCAGCAAGGCCGTTTCGTGGCGCGCGCGATCGCAGGCAGTATCGAAAAGCGAAAGCCTGGCTCGTTCGTCTATCTCGACAAGGGGTCGATGGCAACGATTGGCCGCCGCCGCGCCGTGGCGTCGGTAGGCAAGCTGCACATGAGCGGCTTCATCGCTTGGTTGGCGTGGCTCACCGTACACATCCTCTACCTGATTGATTTTCGCAATCGCGTGGTCGTGCTGTTCGACTGGGCGTGGTCGTATTTCACGTACCAGCGCGGTTCGCGCTTGATCACGGGGCACCGCACCGATGCGGGTGCCCCGGTGCGGGCCGCTGCTAGTCTGCCGCTTGAATCAGGCGGCCATCGACTGGAGCTGCATGGCGAGCCCCTGAAACTCGGCGCACACAGCGGGCGGGTAGGGGCCGAGTGAAGCCGCGACCGCGACGAAGATCGCGGCGCGCGGTGCCTCTTGGCTCACGAAGTATTCCGCCATCTCGATGACCGTGTTCACCGTGTGCGGGACGAACCCTGGCCGGCGCAGAGTGCCGGCAAGCTCATTCAACAGCTCCATGGTCGGACCGGTGGACAGCAGCAGCACGCGCAGCCGCTCCAAGATCTCGTAGGTCTTCAGCCGATCGGCGACCCAAATCGCCGACTCATTCGCGTCCGGCATTAGTTTGGGTAGGAACGGCAAGGGCGCGTCGCCGACGGCCTCGTCCGGCGTTGCGACTGCGAACAGCGCGCTGCGATCGAGCGTGCGCAGCACGGAGTAACCAGCTCGCAGCAGCAGGACGCGAAGCGTGGATTCGCTGAAGTTAGTCAGGTGCGCGTTTTGGAAGAAGTTTTCTTGCAGCAGCCCGTACGGCTGATACACGTTCGGTACCTCGATCACCATGCGACCGCCGGGCTTGAGCCAGCTCCGCATGCGCAACAGCGCCGCCAGCGGGTCGTGCAGATGTTCGAGTACGTGAAAGCTCTGGATTTGATCGAAGCGTGTCTCGCCCGGGTCGTAGTCTTCGATTGTGCCGACGAAGCATGAGATGCCGGCCTTTCGCGCTTTCTCTGCCTCTTCCAAGCCGGGTTCGATGCCGAAGGCCTCGATGCCCAATTGGTCTCGCATCATCGACAATGTGCGGCCGTGGCGACAGCCCACTTCGAGCACGCAGTCGCCGGCTTTGGTCTCGCCGAGCGCGCGAGCGTTTGCGGCTTGGTTCTGGTGCCAGGCATCCATCGCGCTCTCGAACTGCGCATCACCAGGTTTGGCGAGGTCTCCGCCGGCCACCGGGTACTTCACGTCACCGTAGTGCTCGCGGTAGCCGTCAGCGTAGTACGCGGCCATTGCCTCGCGCGTCGGTCGCGGAGATTGATACACGAGCGCGCAATGATCGCAGGCGATGTTGCGCACGCTCATGTTGAAACGCCCGCGAGTGCCGACTTCGAGCCCGCTCGAGCTCACGCCGCACACGGGGCAGTTGGGGGTTTCAGTTGCTTCTGGGGGAGTGATAGCCACGCTCACCGCGAGCAAGGTTCGCGCCAGGCGCCGGTCGCAAAAGGACGCATTTTGCGTCGGCGAAAAGCTTGAAATTGCTGGGTTTCATGCGGAATTGCCGCTGCCGCTGGCGCCACCCGTTTGACACTCGTCAGCCGTTTGACGTGGCCCTTGAAACCCTTCCGCGGGTGCACCGTACTTGAGCCATGCGACACCTACTGACAAGCACGATGCTGCTCCTCGTCGTTGCCGGCTGCCATGAAGGCGCGGCCAGCGATCAGGCTACCGGGCGCGCCGCGGCGGCACCCTCCACCGCAGCGGCCGAGACCGCACCGGCGCACGTGGGCACTGACCCGGGCCACGTGGGGCGAGGCACTCCGCTCAGCGCGCAAGCGGGCCACGAGCTGGCGGCGTTTGCCGCAGGTTGTTTTTGGGGCGTGGAGGATGCGTTCCGTCATGTCGACGGCGTGACCGCAACCGCGGTAGGTTACACGGGCGGGCACACCGCGGACCCGACGTATGAGCGAGTGTGTCAGCATGACACAGGCTACGCGGAGACAGTGCTGGTCGAATTCGATCCGAAGCGCGTCAGTTACGGTCGCCTGCTCGACATCTTCTTCGAGATTCACGACCCGACCACGCTCGACCGTCAGGGCCCGGACGAGGGCGACCAGTACCGTAGCGCTATCTTCACGCAGTCGCCCGCGCAGGTGCAGGCGGCACGAGCGGCGCTCGCGCGCGCTCAGAAGAAGCAATCAGACAAGATCGTGACTCAAATCACGGAGCTGAAGCCCTTCTACCGGGCCGAGGACTATCACCAGCAATATGCCGAGCGCACCGGCTCGCACGGCTGTCCAATCCGGCACTTTTCGGGCGAAAGCTCGGCTTCGCTGTAGCTTGCGGCCGCGCTGTGCCGCTCGGGCTATGCTTCCGCACGGCATGAGACTTCGAAACTTGCTGGCGCTGGGCGCCGTCGTCTGTGTCGCGGGCGTGGCTTCGTCTGTGCGGGCTGACGAGACGCCAGCTCTTGAGTTCCGTGCTCTCGTGCGAGCCGATCAGGGAGTCGTCCGTTGCGGCCTGTTTACCGAGAAGGGCTGGCTGAAAGCGCCGGTGCAAGGGACCGTTGCGGCGATCCACGGCGGCGCTGCGCTGTGCGTGTTCAAAGGCGTGGCCAAAGGCGTCTACGGTATCTCGGCGTTTCACGACCGGAACAACAACGGCAAGCTGGACACCAACTTCATCGGCCTGCCCGTGGAGGACTACTGCGCGTCGCGTGACGCGCGCAGTAGCTTCGGGCCGCCGAGCTTTGTGGACGCCAAGTTCAACTATTCGGGCGGCCTGAAGCGCCTCACCGCGCACATGAAATAGGCCCGATTACGAGGCTGCGGCTCAGCTCGGCAGATCACCGAGCTCGCGCAGCACGCGCTCGGTGACGCGGCGGCGCACGGGTTTGAGGTCGACGTCGGGCGAATGTCCGTCGAGCACGGTGGCGAAAAATACGCGCCGCTCGCCGAGCTCCACGAAGCCAACGAACCAGCCGACCTCGGTGGGCGCCTCCGGAGGACCGGCGCTCCCCGTCTTGCCGCGCAGGACGTGCTCCGGGCCTACGTCGAGCGTCAGCACGTCGCGTACCACGTCGAGCGTGTGCTCTTGAATCGGTAATTTGCCGCCGTCGAGCCGACGCAGGAAATCGATCTGCTGGAAGGGCGAGATGCGTAGCGCGCCACCCAGCCAGAAGAAATCGATTCTGCCCGAGCTATCCCGATTGCCGTAGCCCAGCCGATTGACCCAGTCGTGCATGCGCGCCTCGCCCACTTTGCGCGCGATGCCCTGAAAACAGGGCACACACGAAACTTGAACCGCGCTACGCAGCGTGTGATCGCGGTTCCAATCGGGGTTCTGATATTCCTGCCCATCCCAGGGCAACGGGCTCTCTGCGTCGCTCACCACGCCTGTCTCGAGTGCGATGATGGTGTTGGCAATCTTGAACGTAGACGCCGGCACGTAGCCTGCGTCGCACTTGCTGGGGTCGCTGCACAAGAGCTTGCCGTCCCGAGTATCGAACAGCGCCATCGCACCGGTGACGTGCTCATCGGCGAACAGGCGCACGGCTGCGGGCAGAGTCGTGGCGATCGCGTCCGGTGTCGGCGCTTGCGTCATTGTCGTCGTGCTGGTCGTCGTCGCCGCCGTGACGGGAGTGGTCCTCACTGTGGCGACGCTAGCGGCGCAGCCTGTCAGCAACGCGAGCAGCGGAGGGCCCAGCGCATCGAGTTTCATCGCGCGATCTGCTCATAGACGAGCGAGCCACGCCAGGGTTCGGCGGTGATTCGCTGCGGGCGCTAACTGCCGAACGAACGGCGAAGCGGCCCCAGCGCGCGGTCCGCGCCGAAACAATCGCGATTCGTGCTGATTTGGGGCGGGGAGTGGCCCGCGGAGGGGATTCACGGTAGACGACGCGCGTGCGGAAACGAGGCGTATTTTGAGCTTATTGGTCGCGATTCTGTTGGGCATCGTGGAGGGCTTGACCGAGTATTTACCGGTCTCCTCGACCGGGCATTTGATCTTGGTCAGTCAGATCTTGGGCGAGACGAGTGAGGGCGCGAAGGCA
>DATCFJ010000262.1:0-6179 GCA_036509605.1 Polyangiaceae bacterium
ACGGCATGCTTGACCCGACGCCGAATCGTCACATCGTGGCGCGTATGCTGATGAATTTGCGCGGGGTTTATGCGGCGCAGGGCGATTACCCGCGGCTCTTGTTGGTGCTCGACCGCTTGATTGATCTGATGCCCGACGTGACCGACGAGCTTCGTGATCACGGCTATTTATGCGCCAAGCTGGGCGCGCCGCAGGCTGCCATCGAGAACCTGCAGCGCTACCTCGGCGTGCTCCCGAACGCGGGAGACGTGGTCGAGGTACGGAGGTTCTTGGCACGCCTCGAGCAGGACTCGGCGGCGCACCGGAACTAGTGTGCGGGCGCTCGCTCGGGTAGCCCGCCGCTGACTACGCTGCAGTGGTACTCACCCAGCAGGTAGTAGTCGCGCCGGCACTCGACATCCGCGCTGGCGCTGCGGTCCGTCTTGCCCTTTTGGACCAAGCTCGTTTGAAAACCGAATGCAGCGTTGAACGCCGAGCGGTGCTCGTTCAGCATCTTCACGCTGCACTTCGCGCTTCCGCAAGCGGTCTTTTCCGCCAGCGCCTTGAGCTCAGTGTCGTCGCCGTAGGTGTTGTTCAGGCCGAGCGCGGTACCGCCCAGGCAAACCAGCATGAACAACGGCCGAATAATCGAGCGCGCTTCCACGATCAGCCGGCCATTTCGAGCTCGTAAAAGGGTGGGGGTTTGTCCTTGGCCCACCAAAACCCGGCGCCCACACTGATCAGGTGCTTGGCCAAGATGCCGCGATAGTACGAGCCGTTGCGGACAAAAATATCCGCATCGGTGCGGGTCTTGTCTGTGCGATCCCGGAGATCACCGCGGGTCGTCACTTCGACATAAATCAGACCGCGCGACATGGACGCGATGTTTGCCACCGCGGGGGCCACGTCGGGGTCCGGCAAGTACTGGAGCACGCCCTGACAGATGATCAGATCGTGCTTCTTGCGATCGCGCCAGCGAGCGATGTCGCGATTGAGCCAGCCGTGTTTTTTGCACATGGCGGCGGAGACTTCGGTCCCCGTGTAGGCGATGCCCTTGTCGTGTTTCTCGAGCCAGTGTTTCCACAAGCCGATGCCAGCGCCGATATCGAGGACGCTCTTGAGGTCGAGGCGATTCCAGCGCGCGAAGCCAACCACGAACGAGGCGAGGTTCGC
This sequence comes from Polyangiaceae bacterium, assembly GCA_036509605.1. Classification (GTDB taxonomy): domain Bacteria; phylum Myxococcota_A; class Polyangia; order Polyangiales; family Polyangiaceae; genus PMG-095. The sequence goes on from DATCFJ010000262.1 coordinate 1,153, forward strand.
GTGTTCTTCCGGGCTAACAACGCGGGTCTGAGGGGATTCGTAGAAGCGGTGGTAGTACGCTTCGTCGAAGCGACGAAACCGATCCATGACCTTCAGTCTAACTCGAAGGCTCCAGGCGATAGCGATGGCTTTGCGGAGCGCTTCCCCCAGAGCGGCTGGTCGCATGGGTTGTATCGTCATGAATCAATTGGATATTATTGATACTTGCGTAATTGTGAATATCTGTAAATATATGCTTGTTCGATGTCACAGGTAGCCCCTCTCGACGCACGCTGGCAGCTGTATCGGCTGCTGAGCGACCCGTTTCGGCTGCGCTTGCTAGCGCTCGCCGCAGAGGAGGAGCTGGCGCTCGGAGAACTTGCGGACCTGCTGGGCGAGTCACAGCCGAACCTGTCGCGGCAGGCGGCCCCGCTGCGTCAAGCCGGTCTGCTCGCAGAGCGGCGGCAAGGCACGCGCACTTTGGTTCGGCTGGACGCCGCCGCCAAGACCGATCCGGTCGTTTGCGACGCGCTGCTCGCGGGCCGCAGCATGTGTGAGAAGGACGGCAGCCTCGCGCGCATCAGCACCATCGTGCGCGCGCGCGATCAGAAGACACGCGAGTTCTTCGCGCGCCCGCCGCCTACCGACGAACCGCTCGTGCTGGCGCCGGAGCTGCCGGTGTACATCGCCGCGCTCGCGTCGTTACTGGATCGCCACGCCTTGGCCGTCGATGCCGGGACTGGCGACGGCGCGTTGCTCGACGTCTTGGCGCCCGCGTTCGATCGCGTGGTGGCGCTCGATCGCAGCGCGGCGCAGTTGGCGCGCGCCGAGCGTCGCGTGCTCGCCCGCGGCTACGACAACGTCGAGCTCTTCTCCGCGGAGATCGGCGATCGCGTCGTGCGCAGTGCGGTGGGCGAAGGCGCAGACGTCGTGCTGGCGGCGCGCGTGTTGCACCATGCCCCGCTGCCGCGCGAGACCATGAAGTCGCTCGCCGCGCTGTTACGCCCGGGCGGCCACTTGCTGCTGCTCGACTACGCGCGGCACGCCGACGAAGCGCTGCGCGACGCGCAGGCTGACGTTTGGATGGGTTTCGAGCCCCGCGAATTGGAAGAGTTCGCGCGCGAAGCGGGTCTTTCTGCCGTGCGCGCGCGCGAACTGCCGCGCGGCCTGTTTCAAAACGGTGTAGACGGGCACCTGAGCTGGCTCTTGCTGTCCGGCAAGCGCCCCGCCGAGAAAACAACTCACTCCCGGTAAGCACCGGGGTTTTTCAGAAAAGTACAAGGAGACGATCGACATGAGCGTGGAAGAAACCGGAACGGGCGAGCGGCGCAAGCAGAGCGGGGTCGCGACTCAAGAGGGCAAGAGCTACCGCGTGGCGGACATCGGGTTGGCCGATTGGGGCCGCAAGGAAATCTCGATCGCCGAGACCGAGATGCCGGGCTTGATGGCTCTGCGCGAGGAATTCGGCGCAAAGAAGCCGCTCAAGGGCGCGCGCGTCGCCGGCTGCTTGCACATGACCATCCAGACCGCGGTGCTGATCGAGACGCTTACGGCCCTCGGCGCCGAGGTGACGTGGACGTCGTGCAACATCTACTCGACGCAAGACCAAGCGGCGGCCGCCATCGCCAAAACGGGCGTGCCCGTGTTCGCGTGGAAGGGCGAGACCGAGGCCGAGTATGACTGGTGTTTGGCCAAACAAATCTTCGCCTTCGAAGGTGGCAAGGGTCCGAACATGATCTTGGACGACGGTGGTGACCTCACCATCTGGATCCACGCGAAGCACCCCGAGCTGTTCAACGGCCCGGACGCTATCCGCGGCCTCAGCGAAGAGACCACTACGGGCGTGCACCGCCTATACGAGATGTTCAAGAAGGGCGAGCTCAAGTGCCCTGCCATCAACGTCAACGACTCGGTGACCAAGAGCAAGTTCGACAACTTGTACGGTTGTCGTGAGTCGCTCACGGACGGCATCAAGCGCGCCACGGACGTGATGTTTGCCGGCAAAGTGTGCGTCGTTGCCGGCTACGGCGACGTGGGCAAGGGTTGCGCGCAAGCCATGCGCGGCCTGGGTGCCCGCGTGTTGATCACGGAGATCGACCCGATCTGCGCGCTTCAAGCAGCCATGGAAGGCTACCAAGTGGTCACGATGGACGAAGCCGCCCCGATGGCGGACATCCTAGTGACGGCCACGGGCTGCTGCGACGTGGTGAAGAGCAACCACATGCTGGCCATGAAGAATGAAGCCATCTTGTGCAACATCGGTCACTTCGACAGTGAAATCGACGTCGCCTGGTTGGAAGGCAACAAGCAGATCCGCGAAGAAAACATTAAGCCGCAAGTGGATCACTTCATCTTCCCGGACGGCAAGAAGCTGATCGTTTTGGCTCGCGGCCGCTTGGTGAACCTCGGTTGCGCCACGGGTCACCCGAGCTTCGTGATGAGTTCGAGCTTCACCAACCAGGTGCTCGCGCAGCTCGCGCTGTTCGGGGAGAAGTTCCCTATCGGCGTGCACATCCTGCCGAAGAAGCTGGACGAGAAGGTCGCGCGTTTGCACCTCGGCAAGCTGGGCGTGAAGCTCGAGCGCTTGACCGGCAAGCAGGCGGAGTACCTCGGTCTGCCGGTCGAAGGCCCATACAAGCCCGAGACGTACCGGTACTGAGTCTCGGCGGATTTGCTGGAGAAAACGCGATCCTCCCTCCGGGAGGGCCGCGTTTTTCTTTTGCCGAACCGGAAGCGGTGTAGAGTTTTCGGCCATGACCCCCGGTGAAAAGAACATCGTAAAGTGTCTGGTAGCGGTGGCTTGGGCGGATGGCAAAGTGGCCGCGCCGGAGTCCGGGGTAATCGAAGGACTGCTTTGCGGTTTCGATGCCAGCGAAGACGAGGAACGTGAAATCCTGGATTACGCGAAGCAGAAGCGCACTCTGAGCGCGGACGCGCCGCTCAAGGAACTGAGCCGGGAAGATCGCGAGCTGCTCTTAGCCAACGCCGCACTCCTGACCCACGCCGACGGGGAACAGAGCGACTCTGAGAAGGAGCTTTTGAATAAGCTCGTGACGCTGCTGGAGTTCGACGAAGAGTCGGCCGGCGAGATCTTGGATTCGGTACAAGACGGTGCTTTGAGCCTCGGTTCGCGCGTTTTGGAGCCGGACGAGTCTGCCTGAGTTGACTCGTCCCTAAGAAAGCTGGGCTAAGCTCAGGCCACCATGACCGTCAAACGCTTGGTTGGCTATTTCGTGCGTGGTTGCCTGGTGCTGGTCCCAGCGGGGCTCACCTTTTACATCCTGTTTGCGATCCTACGCACCATCGATCAACTGCTCCCGATTGGCATTCCGGGAGTTGGGTTGCTGCTGACGCTGCTCCTCGTCACGTTGGTCGGCGTACTCACGTCGAACGTCGTTGGGCGTAGCATCTTTGAAACGAGCGAGCGCGCGCTCCGGCGCCTGCCGCTCGTGAAGCTGATCTACAGCTCGCTCAAGGATCTGATCAACGCGTTCATGGGCGACAAGAAGAGCTTCAACCGTCCGGTTGCCGTGACCTTGCACCCAGGCAGCGGCCTCAAGGCGCTCGGCTTTATCACGCGTGATGGCCTGCACGCGCTCGACATGCCCCTGCACGTGGCTGTCTACTTTCCACAGTCCTACAACTTCGCCGGCTATCTAGCGGTCGTTGCGCGCGAGCAAGTCGAGGCGCTCGACGTCAACAGCGCCGAGCTCATGACCTTCATCATCTCCGGCGGCGTATCCGGGCTCGGCGTTGGTCAGTCCGTCTTGCCGCCGGCAAGCATGCGCTGACCCGGCTCAGCTAGCCGGGTGCCAGGCGGCGAGGCGGTCGAGACCCTCGAGACGCTGCAGCACGAAGCGTTCCGGAGCGCTCAAACGCTCCTCGTGGTCGCGCAAGAAATCCGTGTAACGGCGGAGCAGCTCTCGGTCCAGGCCGCGCACCCGGCGAAGGACCGTATACATCTCATCCACGATCGGTAGCGGGATGGTTTGGCCGAGCGCGTCGTATAGGCGGAAGGCGAAGTCGAGCCACGCGGCCTTGCCCGTTGCGGTCGCCAATTTGACCGCATATTGCGCCGCAGAACGCGCTACTTCGGGGGCTACACCGCGGCCCGCGGTAGCGTCGCTCAGCGCGGCCACCAAGTGCGTGCCGATTAGATGCTCGGCCTCCCCGCCGCGGCCGAGTGCCAGCGCCTTGTCGACCACGCCGCCGAGTAGCTGCAGGGCATCCGCTCGGCGCGTCGCGACCGAAACCTCGTCGCTCGTGTACGCGCTAGTGAGCACGCGCTCAGAGGCGCGGGGCGCGCGGACGTCTGACCAGGTAGCTTGGCGATCCACCGGAGCAGGAAGCTCGACGAGCACGAAGCTGTTTTCGCCGATCGTCAAGCTGTCGCCGGGAGCGAGCAGGGCGGGGCCGTCGAGCTTATCCCCATTGACGAAGACGCCATTTCTGCTGCCCAGGTCGGTGACCAGCAAGCCGCGCTCTGTGTCGGTCAGCTCCGCGTGCCGACGAGAAACGAGCGGCCCGGAGAGAACGATGTCCGCGCCAGAACCGCGACCGAGAACAATCGGGCTCTTGGTCAGCTTGTGCTCGAGCGTTCCCTCGCGCAGCGCAAAGTTCATCGGCGCGCGCGCTCGCAGCCCGCTGCCAGGTTGCTCTTGGTCTTCGAACGCGCGCTGCTCAGCCACTTAGCGAAGAGAATACCCAAGTAGAATACTCGTGTCTACAGTATCCTACATGCGCTATGCTATGGAGTTTATTGGTTGTTTTATGGTCACCGTGCGGAGCTAGTGGCGGCGGAGCCTTCGGCGTCGGGGTTCGGGTGCTTGCGGACGGCTGACGCGTCGCGCGTCTCACCCGCTCGGTTGAGACGGCGTCCGCTAGCCCCACGCCTTCACGCCTTCACGCCTTCACGCCTTCACGCCTTAGTGTGTCTCGACGCGAGTCGGGTGTCTCGACGCGAGTCGGGTGTCTCGACGCGAGTCGGGTGTCTCGACGCGAGTCGGGTGTCTCGACGCGAGTCGGGTGTCTCGACGCGAGTCGGGTAT
>DATCFJ010000263.1:0-6480 GCA_036509605.1 Polyangiaceae bacterium
AGGCTTCGAGCAAGCGCTGAAGGCCGCGGACGAGCACGCAGACCGCCTGCGCAGGGAAGCCGAGCGCGTCTCCATGCTCGCCGCGCTCGCGGCCGAGCGCGAGCAACTTGCGGCCGAGCTCGCGAGCGCCTCGACGCGAAGTAGCGAGCTCCAGGAGCGAGCCGCGCGCGCGCAGCAGGCCTGGCAAGCGGCCTGGCGCGCAGCCGGAATCGAGCCTAATTCGCCTGTGGAGATGCGTGCTTGGCTGAGCCGCCAGCGCTCGCTCAGCGAGCTTGCCGCGCGCTTAGCTGATGCACGTCGCGAAGTGTCGGCCGCGCGTGAAGAGCGCGACCTGCTCGGCGCCGAGCTGAGCCGCGCGCTCGGACAAGCGCCGACACCCGGCGCGCCGCTCGGTCCGATGCTGGCCGCCTGCGAAGAAGCCGTCGAGTCCGGAACACGCGCCGCCGATCGCCGGCTCGAGCTACTCGACACGCTCAAGGATCTCGAGCGTCAAAAGGCGGAGCGCGAGCAGGAGCTTCACGTCGAACAGCAAGCGCTCGATGCCTGGCAGGCCGAATGGCACGCTGCCACGGCTCGGCTCGGTTTTGCGAGCGAGCTGTCGCCGGACGAAGTCGTCACGCGCCTGGATTCGTTGCAGGGGCTGTTCGACGGACTGGCGAAGCTGTCCGAACAACGTCGCCGCGCCACGCGCATCGAAGAAGATCGGCGCACGTTCGAAGCGCTGGTCTCGGAGTGGACTCGGACCTACGCGCCCGATCTGCAAGGTCGCGCGCCGGACGTCGCAGCGGAAGAGCTGGTGCGCCGTTTTCTGGCAGCCGAGCATCATCGCACGGAAAATGCGCAAATTCAGGCAGATCTGGGCGAGATCACGCGCGCCTTGTCTGCGCTCGAAGCCCGCCGCGAACAAGCCGAGAGCGAGCTCGAGAGCCTGCGCTTGGCGGCCGAGTCCCCGGATCTGGCGTCGCTGCCCGGGATAGAAAGAGCCGTCGCAGAGGCGCGCAATTTTCAACGCGAGCTGGACGCCGTCGAGGGCTCGCTGCTCAAGGACGAAGGCGTGCCGCTGGAAGCGTTGATCGAAGCGGCGCGCGGCGTCGATCGCGCTGCGCTCCAGGTGCGTTTGCGCGAGCTCGAGGAAGAGCTGGAGCGGGTCGACGAGGACCACCAGAACTTGAGCGCTGAAGTGCGCGCGCTCGAGGCGGGCCTACAAAGCTACGACGCGCCCGACGCCGCCGACTCCGCGCAGGGCCTGAGCGTGCAAGCCGCCGAGATCCGCGAACAAGCTCTGCGCTATGCGCGTCTCAAGCTGTCCTCCGTTGTTCTGCAACGCGAGGTGGAGCGCTATCGCGAGCAAAACCAAGGCCCCGTGCTGAAGCGTGCCTCGCTCCTGTTTCCTCGGCTCACGCTCGGTCACTACCGCGGGCTCCGGGCAGGGGTGGAGGAGCGTCAGATCGTCGCGCTGCGCGATGACGGTAAGGAAGTGTCAGTGGACGGCCTGAGCGAGGGCGCTCGCTACCAGCTGTATCTCGCGCTCAGGATCGCCAGCTTGGAGCGCTACTTAGGGCGGAATCCGCCGTTGCCACTGGTGCTGGACGACATCTTGATTCACTTCGATGACGAGCGCGCGAGCGCCGCTTTCGAAGTTCTCGGTGAATTGGCCGAGCGCGTGCAGATCTTGTTCTTCACGCATCACGCGCGCGACTTGACCCTCGCCGCCGGCGCCATCGCCTCCCAATCCCTGTTTCGCCATAGCCTTTCTGGTCCGCTCCTGAAGTAGTTGAGCGAATCGATAGCAAAGCGGCGGCGAGCGCGCTTCGCTACGTGCCGAGCACTTCGATATCGGCCGATGACGAGGGAAGGGCATGCCCTTCTTCAGCCGCACCAAGCCGGTGTCCAGCCCGGCGACCGCGGGACCGCCGTCCAAATGAAACAGCGCGACCTACACCCTTTTACGTACGCGCCGCGGTTCGCTTCGGATCGCTGTATCGGCTAAGTTTCCGGCAAAGCTTGACAAGCGCCGCGCCACGGCGAAAAAGGTCGGTGGTTTGGCGGACTTGCCCGAAGAGATCGAGCTTGAGCTGGCCCTGGACGAGCCCCAGGACGAGGCGAGTCTGCGCCGGCTCATCCAAAAGAAGCTCGGCGTGCCCGCGGCGGACATCCCGGGCGTGCTGGTGGAGAAGCGCTCGCTCGACGCGCGTCGCGGTCGAGTGCGCTTTCATCTGCAAGTCGCGCTGTCTAGCCCCGCGGCGCGGCCCCCGCTCGGCGGCTTGCCGCTGCGCGAGGTGCGCGAGCGGCCGCGCGTGGTCGTGGTGGGCGACGGCCCCGCCGGGCTGTTCTGCGCCTACCAATTGGCGCGTCACGGCGTGTTCGCGCACGTGCTCGATCGCGGTAAGCCGGTGCAACCGCGGCGTCACGATCTGAAAGCGCTGAACAAGCTCGGCCAAGTCGACGGCGACAGTAACTACTGCTTCGGCGAAGGTGGCGCGGGCACTTACAGCGACGGCAAGCTGTACACGCGCTCGCACAAGCGCGGCAAAGTGCGCGACGTGATCGAGCTACTCGCGGTACACGGCGCGCCCGAAGCGATCTTGAGCGACGCGCGCCCGCACATCGGCTCGAACCGCTTGCCCAAAGTGGTGACCGCGCTGCGCGAGCGGCTGGAAGCCGTCGGGCAGAAGTTCGAGTTCGGCGCGCGCGTGGTCGGTTTGGCGATCGAGACCCGGGCGGGGCAGAAGCAAGCGACCGGCGTTCGCCTGGCCGACGGCCGGGAAATCGAGGCCGATGCAGTCGTGCTTGCCACCGGACATTCCGCGCGTGACGTGTTCGAGTGGCTGGCCGAATCCGGCGTCACTTTGGAAGCCAAGTCGTTCGCGCTCGGTGTGCGCATTGAGCATCCGCAGTCGTTGATCAATCGCATCCAATACGGCGCCGCCGCCGATCATCCCCAGCTGCCCAACGCCGCATATCGCATCGCCGAAACGGTCGACGGCCGCGGCGTGTTTTCGTTTTGCATGTGCCCGGGCGGTTGGGTGGTGCCGGCGTCGACCGCGGCGGGCGAGCTCGTCGTGAATGGCATGAGCTTGTCGCGGCGCGATTCGCCCTACGCGAACTCGGGGCTAGTCGTGGGCATCGAGCCCGGCGATTGGACGAAAGCGGGCTTCTCTGGGCCGCTGGCTGGGGTTCAACTGCAGCGCCAATTGGAGCGCGCAGCATTCACCGCGGGCGGCGGCGCACTGGTCGCTCCCGCCACTCGAGCCACTGACTTCCTAGCTCGCCGCGCGTCCTCGACGCTGCCAGAATCCAGCTACATTCCGGGGTTAATCGGCTGCAACCTGGCCGATGTGTTGGACGCAGCGGGCATCGACCTGAGCGTGCGCCTGCGCGCCGCGCTGTCGCGCTTCGCGCGCTCGATGCCCGGCTACGTGAGCGACGAAGCCGTGCTGATCGGCGTCGAATCACGCACCAGCTCTCCAGTGCGCGTCCCGCGCGATGCACAAACCCTCGCCTCACCAGAAATCGACGGCCTCTATCCCGCAGGCGAAGGCGGCGGCTACGCCGGCGGGATCGTCAGCGCCGCCCTCGACGGCATGCGCATCGCCGACGCCCTGATTCAAAAATTCGCCTGAGCGCTCCCAGCCGAACCGCGCCGCCGAAGGCTGTGCCGTCCCGCGTCGTATCGCGTGATCATCAACAAGAAAATCCCCGCGACGGCGGTCTTTTCACGGTCCTCCTACGTGTCTGGCCGGCCTCGCGCGGCGCGCCTTGCATGTCGGTCTTGCGAGGCGTCCGGGCGGCCTCGCGCAGCGCGCCTTGCATGTCGGCCTTCCGACGTGTCCGGGCGGCCTCGCGCGGCGCGCCTTGCGTGTCGGTCTTCCGACACAGAAATGCGTTCACGAACGAGCTCGCCGCGCGGCGCGCGGTTCGGGCTCAGACTGAGCGCAGCGTGAGCTCGGTGATCTCGGATGGCGCACCGAGGCGCATGGGCGGGCCCCAGTAGCCGGTGCCGCGGCTGACGTACACGAAGGATTCTCCGAAGCGGGCGAGGCCGGCGACCACTGGTTGCTGCAAGCGAACCAGGTACGTCCAGGGCCAGATCTGCCCGCCGTGGGTGTGGCCAGAGAGCTGCAAACCGACGCCGTGGTCCTGCGCTTCGAGGATGGTTCTCGGCTGATGGGCGAGCAGCACGAGCTCGCGCGTGGTGTCACGCCCGGCCAGCGCTTTCGGCAGATCTTCGCCGTGGCCCCCGCCAAAGCGCTTGGCGGAGTGATCGTCGACTCCGGCTAGATCGAAGCTGCCCGCGGCGTCACCAATGCTCACGCGCTCGTTGCGCAGGACGCGAATGCCGAGCCGTTTCAGCTCGGTGCACCATTCTTCGGCGCCCGAATAGTACTCGTGGTTTCCGGTCACGAAGAACACGCCGTGCTTGGCGCGCAAACGCGCGAGCGGCGCGACGTGCTCGGCGAGCTCAAGGACGCTGCCGTCGACCAGGTCGCCGGTGATCACCACCAAGTCAGGGCTCAGCGCGTTGCTCTGCGCGACAATGGTCTCGATGAAGCTTTTGTGGATCATTGGCCCAACGTGCACGTCCGAGAGCTGCACGATGCGCGTGCCGCTGAGCGTTTTGGGCAAACGCGCGAGCGTGACCTCCACATGACGAAGCTGCACGCCGCCCAGCGCCGAGCGAACCGAGAAGAAACCGAGCGTGCCGCCCACGAGCGCGGCAGCGCCCGCGATCAACCGGGCCACGGCTTGGCGCCGCTCGGGGTCGAGCGTCGCCGCGTCGCTGAAGGTGCGGCCCACCTGCCAGAGACCGCGCACGAGGTCCGCGGCGCCCAGTGCGAGAACCAGAAACAAAAGTAAGCCGAGCCAGGTCATGGCCAGCCAAACCAGCGCTTCGAGGACGCCGGGGAGGGCACCGCCGAACTGGCTACGGCGCAGAAACAAGCTGCCGGGAATCGCGATAAACAGAAGAATCAGGCCATAAGTCAGGCCGCGAGCCAGCGCGGGCGGGAGGCCGGGATCGCGAACCAGCCGAGACCACACGTAGAAATGCGCGGCCCCCGTCAGCGTGACCATGATCGACAGGAACAACGCGAACGTGAGCAGCCGGGTCATCAATTTGTCATTTATGGGGGCATTCGGGGGCCCTGCCAAGGGGCTGAAAATAGCGTCGGAATAGCGCCGGGAAGGGTTGAACAACCGGCTCTCCCGGCATACTTATTCGGTTGTCAGCGGCGCGCGGTCGCCGCCGAGCGATTTTCCCATTTGCAGCAGGAGCGAGCGTGGACAGCTATCGGCCCGAATCAGACACGGATCCCGTCGAGACACGGGAATGGATTGATTCGCTCAGATCCGTGGTCGATCACGAAGGGCAGGAGCGCGCGCGCTTCCTCCTCGAGCGGACGATCGAGGACGGCCGCCGGCAAGGCGTCGCTCCCGTGCTGCCGCTCAACACGGACTACGTGAATACGGTCCGCGTCGAAGACCAGCCCGAGTTCCCGGGTGATGAAGCGCTGGAGCGTCGCATTCGCCGGATCATCCGCTGGAACGCAGCGGCCATGGTGCACCGCGCGAACAAAAAATACGACGGCCTGGGCGGCCACATCTCGACCTACGCCTCCAGCGCCACGCTGTACGAAATCGGCTTCAACCATTTCTTCCGCGGCAAAGACGGCGACGGCCTAGGCGACCAGGTTTACTACCAAGGTCACGCTTCGCCCGGCATGTACTCGCGCTCGTTCCTCGAGGGCCGCATCACCGTCGATCATATGGATCACTTCCGGCGCGAGACCGAACGCGGTCGCGGTCTGTCGTCGTACCCGCATCCGCGCTTGATGCCGGATTATTGGGAGTTCCCGACGGTCAGCATGGGCCTCGGCCCGATCGGCGCCATCTATCAGGCGCGCTTCAACCGTTACATGGAGAACCGCGGCCTCGCGGACACCTCCAAGTCTCACGTGTGGTGCTTCGTCGGCGACGGCGAGACGGACGAGCCGGAAACGCTCGGTGCCCTGCGCATCGCCGCGGGCGAAAAGCTCGATAACCTGACCTTCATCGTGAACTGCAACCTGCAGCGCCTCGACGGCCCGGTGCGCGGCAACGGCAAGATCATCCAGGACCTAGAAGCCGTTTTTCGCGGTTCCGGCTGGGACGTTACCAAGGTGATCTGGGGTGACAACTGGGACGAGCTGTTCGCGCGCGATCATGAAGGCGTGCTGCGCGAGCACCTGAACGCCGTCGTCGACGGTGAGTGGCAGCGCTTGACCACCGCCTCCGGTGAGACCGTGCGCAAGGCGTTTTTTGCTCGCGATCCGCGGATGCTGGAAATCGTGAGTCACCTGTCGGACGACCAGGTCGGTGCGTTGCGTCGCGGCGGCCACAGCAACAGAAAGGTGTACGCCGGCTACAAGCGCGCGTTGGAAAGCAAGGGCCGCCCGTCGGTCATTTTAGCCCACACCGTCAAAGGCTGGCGCCTCGGCGAAG
>DATCFJ010000264.1:0-6156 GCA_036509605.1 Polyangiaceae bacterium
CTACCCGACGAAACGCCGCGTTTCTGCCGAGCTGCAGCAGGTGACCGCCGTGCCACGACACGAGCGGCGAGCCGAAATGGCTCGCCAATTTGCGTGCGTGGCCGACCGGCGTGATGCGGTCGGCTTTGCCCGCGACCACCAGAGTGCGGGACGGCACAATCAGTGGCCGGCGATCGAGCGGACTCACCACGCGGTAAATGCGCTCGAGCAAGGCGTGCTCCTCGGCCTCGGCTTCCGGTGCAGAGCTGAGCTCACCTTGTTCGCGCGCGAAGTCCGCCAGTGAAGCCAACGGAATGATCGGCACACAAAACGACAGACCCGTCTGCACAGTCGCCAAGAGCGCAGCGGTATAGCCACCGAGGCTCATGCCCATCACGCCGACCTGGGGATGCCCTTGTTCAGCGAGCCAGCCGATGAAGTTCTGTAAATCTCCGATGATCTGGCGAAAACCTTCGGTGCTGAAGCGTGGGTCTGCGCCGGGAAATTCCGGCGCACCACGGCGCGCGGGGTTCGCGCGCACACCATGAAACGGCAGCGTGAAGAACGCCACGTCGTAGCCGCTGCGCAGGAAGCGTTGTACCGGCCAGAGCTTGGCCTCGACGTGATAGCTCCCGGCCATATAACCGTGAATCAGAATCGCTACCGGGCGCTTCTGCTCGGCGCCTAGCAAGCGCACGGACGCCGCGTGGTTCTGGGTCGTGCGCTCGTAGCGCTCGCGGATCCCGGGGATAAACGGGTGGTAGTCGCTGGCCCAGGAAAGATCCAGCGCCTGCGCGACGCCGAAATCATTGGGCGCGACGCGCGCCACAGGTGAAATCTGGCGCACTGGCAGGAAGAATTCGTCTGCTAGCGCGTCGGGGTAGAGCGCGGCAAAATCGCGCAGCACCGTGGTGCGTTGATCAGCCGAAGGTGGCGCCATCGACGCCGTGCGACGCACGTTGTTGCGCGCCTGAACTGCGAGCGTCGCCGCGCGATCCACCGCCCCCGCTGCGCTGCCTAGAACCCGCCGTGCGACGCGACCGAACACCGCTCGACGCTACACCGAAAGCTTCATTCATGCACCGTGCAAGGCGCGTGCTTGAAAGAGCAAGAGCTCCAGCGTGCCCGCCTCGCGTAGAAAAGTCTGGTCGTGCGGTCCTTCGGCGAGTGTGAAGGTCGACTCGACACCGCGCTCCCTGAGGCGCTGCGCCAGGCGCTGCGCGGCGTCGCGAAATGGGTCGAAGCTCGAGGTGGTGACGTGTACGCGGCGTGGGCCGAACTTGGCCGACGCTTCCGCGATGCGCCGCGCGTACACGTCCGCGAGCGAAGGACCAAACGCCCCTTGCATGCTGCCGAGCACGCCGAACAACTCGGGTTTCCGCGAAAACACCTCGAGCGCGACGTAGCCGCCGAGCGACACCCCGTCGACGCCGAGGTGCGCCGCGCCAGCGAGGGTCGGTGTTGCCGCGCGTACGGCGGGTAACAGCGCGTGCTCGATATACTCCCCATAGCGGTCGAGCACCGGCGAGCTCGGATCCTTGCCGAGTACGTTGGGCGTGAACGGACACACCAGTGCTACGTCTGGAAAGGGCGACAGCGCGAGCTCGCGATTGATCTCCAAGAGTCGCTCGTCGGAGAGATAGCGCTGCTTCGGCAGCGTGCGCACGACGGGCGGAGCGTTCAAGCGCGCGTAGGCCTCGGGCAAGCCGTAGCGATCGTACCAAGCGCGAATGCCCAGCGCTTCGCTGCTGGTCTCGCCCAGACCGTGAAATAGCACCAAAAGCGGCAATGCTACGCCGTCTGGCACGCGCGTCGGCCGAAGCAGCAGGCACTTTTTCCCGAACCTGCCCGCGCCAGGAATCGGTAACTCGCGCGCGCTGAGCCGCGCCGAGAGCGGCGTGTCGTCGCCCCGAGCACGCTCGGCAAACAACGTCGCTGTCAGCGTGAGCCAGCGCCGGCGGGACAGCATCGGGAAACCCTAGCTCCGATGGCGCAGCGTTGGAATCAACTTGGCCGGCGAGCTGACCATGAGCAGCGTGCCGAGTGCGGCGACGCCGAGCCCGCCGCCAACGCGCCCGAAGTGCAACGCGTGATCGCCGATACGCCCCGCGAAGCGCACGTCCAAGATCACGACGGCGTTGTACGCCGCATGCGCAATGATCGATGGCACGAGCGACCCGCTGTACAAGCGCGTCAAGCCAAAGGCGATGCCGAGCACGATAGTGCCGGCGACCTGCGTGGGCTCTAAGTGAAAAATGCCGAACAAAATGCTGGGAATCAGCACCATCTCCGCGTGCGAGCGTTTCTCGAACGCGCGCGTGACGAGCCCGCGGAACATCAGCTCCTCGACCAACGCAGGCAAGATGGCGGCCGCACACAGCACTAGTAGCAAGCCGCCACTGCTGGCATTGCGCGCCACTACCACGACCAAGCGCTCGGCGTTGACATCGCGACCCAAGAACCGAAACGCGAGCTCACCCGCGAGCTCAGCGAGGGGCCCAAACCCAAACACGATCAAGAGCCCGGCACAGATCGTACGCAGCGTCGGATGCCCAATCGGGAACACGTGGCCGAGATACGGACGGTGCCGGATCATCCAGAAGACGAGCGTGAAAAGGACGGCCAGCTCGTTCACCGCGATCGACACCGCGATCCAAGTCGAGCTCGTCACCAGCGGCGAGGTGTGCGGGTCCGACACGAACGACAACGCGCGGTCGAACGAAAGTCCGGCGCGCACCGCCAGGATCGCCGCCGTGGCCGCGACTCCGGCGCCGGTGACGAGCACGGCGAGCAGCGCCATCAGCCAGACCAAAACGGCTTGCAGCCTGGTTGGAATTTCCTTGTTCTGGATTTGCGGAGCAATGCTCGGACTCGCCATCGAGGAGCGAGAGTCTAACCCCGCCGCGCGCCCCTGCCGCCTGCCAAAGACTTCGGTGCTGGCCCGCGCTCGTGTATCTTCCGCAAAAGAAGGGCCCTTAATGAAATTCTGCGCAATCTTCTTAGCTTTGGTCGCGGGTGTCGCTGGCTGCTCGAGCAAAACGAGCGCTCCGGATCCATACGCGACGGTCAGCGGTTTCTGTGAAGGCTGGGGAAAAGCGGCGTGTTCAACGACCGTCGTCTCGAACTGTTCCGGCGCAGATCCCAAGGATGTGACCGACCTGCAGACCAGCAAATGCGTGGCCAGTCAGCAGGCCTTCTGTGAGGGGCTCGTGCCGGACGGCTATGTCTCGACGCAAGCGCCGACGTGTTTGGCAGCCGTGCAGAAGGCGTACAGCGACGGCACGCTCACAGCGACCGAGATCGCCACTGTCCGTCACCTCGGGGAGCCCTGCGATCACTTGATCAAGGGTCCCAAAGCCAAGGGCGAACCGTGCACGGTCGACAACGATTGCGACACGGTCGAAAACTACGTGTGCGTGATGAAGGCCGGCGTGGGCGCTTGCGCGATCCCGACGGTGGTCGACAACGGCACGTCTTGTAAGGCGCCCGAAGCCACCTGCAATCCGGGCTTCTATTGCGATAAGAACTGCGTCCAAAGCGCGGCGTCGGGCGATGACTGCGCGCACGACTACGAATGCAGGGCGGGCCTCGGGTGCGACATCCCGGCGGGCGCAGACACGGGCACGTGCAGCGCGCCGATCCTACAGACCAAGTGCATGGCGGACGCGGACTGCACGTCGTCCAAGGTGTGCGACATCGCCATCGGCGGAACGACGGGTACTTGCGTGAGCAAGATCACCCTGACCCCCGACACCGGCTTGTGCGGAGATCTGCAATGAGCCTGCGCGCTCGGCTGTGTCTCGCTTTTTGTTTGGGGTGCTCCTGTGCGGCTCTCAGCTGCGATGACAAGCCCGACAAGCCGCCGAGCACGACGCCCAGCGCGCCGAACGCAGCCGTGGCGCCGGAAGCGACGGTAGCGCCCAAACCGCCTGGGCCCCCCGATTTCGAGATCGACACGCTGAGCGCCAAGGTCGGCTTCGAGCGCGCACTGCTCGACAAGAACGACGGCCGCACCATGTTGCAAAACCTGCTCAAGCCGACCGCGAACTTCGTGGACGGTCAGGACGTCACGTTGCTCGTCGACCGCATGGCCAAGCTGCCCTGGGTCGTCCAGTTCATCGACGAGCTCGGCAAGCTCGGTGCGAAACACGTGATCGTCAAAACCGAGACGCGTAAGGAGTTTTCCGGCAGCTTGCCCTTCACGCCCGAGCTATCGCTGAAGTCGCCGCCCGAGTGCAGCGTCGTCGCGATGGTGCTCGAAGACCGCGGCACTGCGGTCTGGAAGCTCGCTGGCGGCGTCGCCACCAAGCACGGCAAAGGCATGGCCGGCCCGGACTTGAGCATGACCGGTGACCTGATCGAGCGCGGCGCCAAGAGTTGTAAGCAATCCACCTCGCTGTTCGTGTCTGCAGGACCGAGCGTCGAGTGGGGCCTGGCTTACGATTTGGCCGCGTCGTCGAAGACGCTCGAGAAGATTTCGCTCGACACGTTCGTGTTGTTGGAAGAGACGCCTGTGCCGGGGCACAAGGTTGAGATTAAGAAGTAGAGGCTGCGCAAACCGTCGCGCGACTGTCGCGAACGGTTCGAACAGCAGGCCCCGGTCCACCCCTACGGTTTAGTGCGCCCCAAAGCCGTCATGCGCCGTAGCATCTTCTCGACGTCGGCGATGTTGAACGGCTTCTCCAGCTGCTCACCTGGGTACTGCGCCAAGAACTCGCGGGCGCGGTCGGTAAACGCGCCGCCGGTCATGAACACGAAGCGGTGGAGCAGCTCCGGATGCGATTGCCTGACACTTTCATAGACTGCAGAGCCGCTCACGTCCGGCATCATCAGATCGCAGAGCACGAGGTCGAAGCTGGCGTCGCTTTCGAGACGCTTGAGGCCGTCGCGACCGCTGGTGCAGATTGAGACGTCGTGCCGGCCTTTGAAGGCGTAGAGCAGCGTCTGGCCGAGCAGCGGTTCGTCGTCGATGATCAGGATGCGGCAACGCGCCGACTCCGCTTCTTCGGGCGGCGGCTCAGCAACGGCGCGACGCGCCGCGCTCTCCTCTGGCGCGAACGGCAAAACCACTTTGAAAGTGGTACCACGCCTCGGCTCGCTCGACACCGAGATCTCGCCGCCCAAAGAGGCCACGATCCCACGACAAATAGACAGGCCAAGACCGACACCCGAGCCAACCGCTTTAGTCGTAAAAAATGCCTCGAAGACCCGCGGTAGCTGCGACTCCGCAATTCCGCTCCCAGTGTCGGAGACTTCGATCACAGCGGAGCCGTCTTCGCGCCGAGTGCTGATCACGATTTCGTTGTCCGCTGGCTCACCCTCTATCGCTTGTGCTGCATTCACGATCAGATTGAGAAACACCTGACCCAAGCGCGCTTCGTCCCCACACACGGGCGATAACCCTGCGTAGCGTTTGACCAAGCGAGCTCGGTGGCGGATCTCGTTCCAGGCCACGCGGATCGCTGCATCCAAGATGGCCTCGATGTCCACGAACTCTCCGCCGGCTCCTCCAGCGCGCGAGAAGTCCATCAAGTCGCGAACGATGTGACGCACGCGCTCGGCGCCCTCACGAGCGCTGTCGAGCGCCGCGACGGCGTCGGAGATATGCGCAAGCTCACCCGAGCGCCCTCGGAGCAGCTCGCGCAAATCGCCCAGCTCGCGCAAGCCCACGTCCAAACTCCCCAGCACATAGGAAAGTGGGTTGTTTATCTCGTGCGCAACACCGGCCGCCAGCGTACCAAGCGACGCCATGCGTTCGGTCTCCGAACGCGTCTGGTCTGCGCTGCTCGGATCGACGAACGCGCGACGCGCTTCGCGATCCTTGACGAAGGGAAGCTCTTCAGTGCGCCGCGCACAATGGGACGAATCAGAACTTAATTTCATGGCCCCTCAACCAAGAATCTGCACAAGTCTCCCATACTTTGTGGCCGCTAGCGAACGCTCCGGCTACCGCCATCAAAAAAATCACGGCAAGCACAGCGCGGGGCGCAGTACAGCGGAGCTCCCCGAGGCGTGCGAAAGCGGCGTTTCGCCTTTGATCGTGGGGCGTTACCGTCACAGCGGCTTGACGACGCGGGGCTCGCGGCACACGCTCTGCCACCGAGCCGATCGTGACCGCCAAAGCAGACGTAAAGAAACGCTCCAAGACGAGCGCGCCGGCGCGCAATCACGCCCCAC
>DATCFJ010000265.1:0-9274 GCA_036509605.1 Polyangiaceae bacterium
TGCGCTCGTGACAAGAAAAACAGTTCTTGGTCAGCGCTGCGGTGCCGAGACCCGTGCCCTCGTGACAGCGGTTGCATTCGTAGCGCTGAACGAGCTCCTTGCCGCGCGCGGCAGCGCCCGGCAAAGCGGCATTGAGCCCACTGACGCTGGGGTCGGGCGCCGCCGCTGGCACTGCGGCGCTCGCTGGCTGTTTTGCCAAGGCGCGCTCGGACGGCGCAGGAGCACGACGCAAGCACCCAGCGCACGCCACCAGAAGCAGCGCGCCGCCGAGTGCCCGAACCCAGAAACCCGTGACCGCTCGAGCCACCCTTCAGCTGGCCCGAAGCGTGCCTTCTTCGCAGACTTTGCTGGACGCCGCCATGCTCTCGCAGCGCTTCATGGCCAGCTGCTCGCCCGCTTCGTCGCCCTTCTGCAAGCGCAGCTGAGCGAGCGCCTTGTAGCCCTCGGGCGTGGCCACCAAGTCACGCGAGGCCAAAGATTCGAGCAGCGTGCGAGCTTCATCGGCTCCGCCGTCGACTTTGGACAAGGCTTCACCGAGCTCGGTTTGGACGCCTGGGTCGTCCTTTTTGATCGTCAGCTGCTGGCGCAGCGTGCTCACCGACCAAGCCATGTTCTTGTCGTGATCCGCCTGCGACTTGCCCAGCCAATGGCCTAAGTATTCGCTCGGGACTTCCTGCTCCAGCGCGAGTTTGCCGCTCGAGCGCTCGATGGCGACTGCCAGCACTCGTTCGGCGCGCGCGACGAGCGGGTCCGTTTTGGCGTCCAGGGTTTTGAGGTGCGGCATCATGCGCACCACGCTGCCCGCCGCAGCCACGTAGTTGCCCTTGGCGATCGACTTTTCGGCTTCGAGCACGCCGTGAATGCGCGGATCGATTTGCACCTCCGGAAACCACTCCCCACCACAAGCTAGTGCGCCGGTGGAGCCCAAGAAGCTGACAGCGCTCATGGCCAATGCCAGCGTGCGAATACCGTGCTTTGAAATCGACATCTAATAACTCCCTTTCGAGTGCCGCAGGATTCGTCCGGTTCATCGCTCTGGGCACAGCCCGTGTGACATCGAACCGACGATAAAGTTCGAACAGCAACCTTCGCGCCATTTGAAATGCTTCGAAGATCGACCGATCCCCCGCATTCGTGAGGGCTTCCGCTGTGTCCGATCAGCCACGCGCGCGTGGTCGGCGCGCCCTGGCGTGGACTCCTTAGAGGGCGCCGCTCAGTGGGTGTACGGCGACCCGGAGTTGCGGGTCCACACGCGAGACAAGAAACAGCCAGGCTGTCTTTGCCGTGTGCCGACTCGCAACAAAGCGAAATACCGACAGCATTGTGCGATAGCGACACACTGCCACATTCGATTTGCACCGTTCTGTGTTGACAGGAGACGGCTCGCAAGAATATTCAAGCCCGCCATGGCAAAGAATTCAGTGAACGATCGTATACGTAGTCGCGTCGAAGCATTCGCCGAGGAGCTCAGCGCTCTGATCCGCGACTCCGCGATGGAAACAGTGCGCGAAGCACTCGGCGGTGGTGGCTCGGCCCCGCGGCGTGGTGCTCGCGCTGGGCGTGCTGCTGCATCCAGCGCGCCGGTGCGCGGCGGTCGTCGCGAAAAAGGTCAGAAGCGAGATCCGAACGAGATCGAGCGTCTCACGGGTCGCTTGCTGGACTACGTGAAAGGCAACGCCGGTCAGCGCATCGAGCAGATCGCCGCGGGCATGGGTACCGTGACCAAGGAGCTGAACCTCCCGGTGAAGAAGCTCATCGCGCAGAAGTCCTTGAAGACCAAGGGCCAGAAGCGCGCCACTCAGTACTTCGCGCGCTGAAGCGGCAAGGCACATAGGCCGAGAGCCAGGGAGGGCTCGCTGAGCGATCGGCGAGCTCTCGGCTTTTTGTACCTCCCATTCAAAAACGGCCGAGCAAGCCCAGGCGACCGAAGCCGAAAGCCGGCTGCAGCGTGAGGCCCGCAGATCCGTGCGCTGCGTCCGGAAACGCGACCCAAGTCGTCACCAGGGCTACCGAGCCAACGCCAGCTGCGATGAAGCCGACCGTCGACAACAGCGCCGCGCGGTCATGGTCGTCAATCGCGCTAGTCAGATCCGAGCACGCGCCGGATACCGCCGCGCTCGGCGAGCCGTTGCATGCCGCGACGTCTCCTTGGCTGGCCTGGTCGATGCGCGCTTGTGCCGTGCTCACGCGATGATTGGCAGCGGTTTGTTCTGCCACCGAGGCAATGCCGACTACCAACCCCGCGACAGCCACCGCCGACTCGCCCAGCATCAGGTACAGCTTGGTCGAGGAGGGCTTCACGTCCGGACCGATCGGCGCGGCGTAGGAGGAGCCGGACATGGGCGGCGCTTGCACGCTGGGCGGAGCTACGGGCGTGCGGACCGGCGCTGGCACGGCTGGAAGCTCTGCCTGAAACTCCGGCTGCTCGCCCTCTTTCAGCTCGAAGCTGCGACGAAAGGTGCTCCGCCCACTGGCCGAGACCCACAGCTCGTGGTGGCCGGGATTCAGCGACACGCCCAAGGCCAGCTCGCTGGGTGAGAACACCTTACCGTCGATTTTAGCGACCGGAGCGAGCACGTCACTAGGTAACTCAACGGTTACGTGCGGCACGCGCGGTTTGAGCGCGGCGCTCGCCGGCGCGAGTAGCTTCTGCACGTCAGGAGCCTTGGCGCCTTTGGCAATCAGCTCGCTGGCGCGGTCATAGTCGAGCGCGGCTTCAACCAAGAGCCCCTGCCCGGCTTCGCAGTGCGCGAGGTGAAAGCGCAAGCCCGGCGTGTCTTTCACCGCCAGGGCTTCGCGCAATTTGCGCGTGGCCTCGGCCCACTGCTGCGCGTTTTCCAAACTGACCGCGGTCTCGAAGGCGAGCCGCGCAGCAGAAATCTCGACTGGGGATGGATCTGCATACGCCCACCGCGAGACAAAGGTGGCCCCGCAGATCAGAAGCGTTTCCAGGCAGCGTGAGCGGACGATCATTGAGGAACCCATCGCGGCAGCCAGTCGGGAGCCCGAGGCTGAATAGTCGGCACCGAGAAATTGGCCTGTCAAGGCGTCGGCTCGGCGCGCCACCGAGTTGTGCGGGAAGGGCCGCGCTTCAGCCGGCGGCAGGCCGAATTTTGGCCCTCGGGCGTGCTCCGGCTTACAGGAGGAGCGGAGCCGAGCGCCACCGTCGGGGATGTACCGCAAAGTGCTGTAGATCCCGGCAAAAGACGGGGTAGAAAGCAGAAGCCCGGACGCCCAGCCCGCCCTCAGCCATCGATGACCGAATTTAGCCACCGCCGCCGCTGCATCGCCCTCTGGACCCTGTTCGGAGCCTTGCTTCAGGTGCCGGCCGCGGCGCGCGAAAGCGGCGAGCCGCAACGCTTTCACGTCGTCTACGCCGGGCAGCGCCTGAGCACGATCGCCAAACGCTACAAGGTGAGCGTCGAGGCCATCCGCATGGCCAACGGCCTGGGCAAATCGGCGCGCTTGAAGCCCGGCGAGAAGCTCACCATTCCGGGGTTGGATGATCCGGACGGTAGCCGCGCGCGTGCACTCTATCCGCCGCAGCACCCCAGCGACGAACCAACCGAGCCCGCGTCCACGCGCAAGGACAAGGACGACCGAGACGACGACAGCGATCGCGACTCCGACTCGGATGACGGCCCGCGCTCGCACACCGTGTATGCGGGTCAGCGCTTGGAATCGATCGCCAAGCGCTACAAGGTGTCGCTCGAAGCGCTATGCGCGGCGAACGGCATCACGCGCCGCAGCAAGCTGCACGCCGGTCAAGTGTTGACCATCCCCCGCCCCGGCGATCCGATCTCGACGGACGATGTCGGCGGCAAGCACGGCGCGCACAAGCTCGGCCTGCGCCGGGGCTACTTGGACCTGTTCACGTACTCGACACACTTTCATGGCTACGCGGTCGACAAGAAGGGCAAGGTCACGCGCGCCGCTGAGACCGAAGTGTCCAAGCTGTTCGGCGCGACAAGCCCGCGGCCGGAGACGGATCCGCGGCTAATCAAGCTACTTGCGAAGGTCAGCGACAAGTTCGGCAGTCGCCCGATCCGCATCGTCAGCGGCTTCCGCACGCGTTCGTTCTTCCAAGACTCGAGACACAAGCTGAGCCGCGCCGTGGACTTCAGCATTCCTGGCGTCGACAACGTGGTGGTGCGCGATTACCTGCGCACGCTGCCGGCGACGGGTGTCGGTTACTATCCGAATTCTTCGTTCGTGCATGTCGACGTGCGCGACACGCCGACGTATTGGGTCGACTTCGCAGGTCCAGGCGAAGCGCCGCGCAAGACCAACGCGCGTGATCACGACCAAGAGGCCGAAGGAGATCTGCAAGATCCGGAGGTCTCCGAGGGCGACCGGCCGCAGGCCAGCGAGCCGCCGACGATCGACGCGCCAGCAGCCGCGGGCGAGTCAGCTGCGGCGGTTCTTGCGCCGACAGCGCCAACGGCGCCAGCCGCGACTCAGAACGCGCCCAAGTAACGCGGCGGCAAGCCAACACGCGTTTCGGCGCGCACCGCTTGCGGCGCGTCGAGCTTGCCGCTGGCGTCGACCGCAAAGCGAAGCACGCTGCCGCCTGCGCGCTCCGCGTCCGCGGCGAAGCACGCGCCGCACTCGAGCGCACAGTGAACGCCGCCGAGCGAAAACGGCTGGCTTTGTGAGTGCAAAACTTCGCTGACCTTCGCGCTGGTCGTGTCGAGCTCGAGCAAGGTGTCCTGCGCGGCGACCGCGCCGGCATCGTCGAAATGGCCCAAAGTGCCGAAGAAAAGCAGCTGCGGGCCGGCATAGCTGACAGAGAACCCGAGTGGGTTCGAGGCCAGCTCCGCGGCGTCGAAGGTCTTGCTGAGGCGCGGCGTTGCGGAGATCTCGACCAACGCGATACCAGAGCCGTCGAGCGACGGATGCGTACTCCGCAGATCCACTCCGCTACAGATCACCGCCAGCTGCGCTTGATCAGGCGACACTGCTAGGCCGTCACAACCACGGAGGCCCCCCAGGAGAAGCGTGGAGACGAGCGTGTCCGTGCTCGGATCGATTTCGACCAAGCGCGAGTTGGCGCAGGTCACATAGTCGTCTGCGAAGGCAGCGAGCAACGCGAAGACTCGGCCTGAGACCTCCACGAGTTGCGCTGGATGCGCCGAGAAGCCCGGCGCTTCACCCTTCATGGCCGGCGCCAGGTCGATGCGGTCGGTAATTTGGGGCAAGCTCGGATCGATTATCAAGATGTCCGCGCCTCGATCGAAAGCTTGCTGACCGGAGTTTGGATTGCGCTGATAGCGCGCGACGTACGCGCGATGCTCGCTCAGCGATAAGTAATCATACGGGTTCGAGAAGAAGCCGGTGGCGACGGACAGCTCGGAAGTGACGCGGGCCGTTGCCAAATCGACGAAGCGGAGCACACCCGCCGGGTACTGATCGATCAGCACGATTTGTGGACCACTTTGCAACCCCGACGGCAGCGCGACGTCTCCGCTGAGCGCGAGCCCGAAGCCTGCCGAATCTGTGCTGGAGCTGGCGAGTGACTGAGACAGCACGCTACCGTCCAAACCGAGAGCGGAAACATTGCTCGACTGGTAGTCCGACTCGACGACCAACAACCCCCGACCGCAGGGGCCGGGATCGCTCGAGATCCCCTGCGTATCAGGTGCAACGCGCTGTGCGCCGCAGCCGTACAGCGAAAGCGCGCAAACAAGGCCGGCGCGTAGGCTCATGGACACTGAGCGTGCACGATCGACACTGCATCCAAGTCGAAGGTGCCGCTCGATCCAGTCAGATCAACGCGATCAGTGATGCGCACGTAGCGCGCCTCGCTGACACCGAGCTGTGCAAGGTCGAAGGCGTCACCACCCGCCACGGCGGGGTCTGTGGGATCGATCGTGTTTTCGTCGGGGTTCGCCAGCACTGGGTGCCAACCCGCACAGCTCCCGTACGGGTAGGTCGTGGCCGTGCACGGAAAGCCCTGGAAATTCAGGCCGTCGTCGCTAACCTCGACCGTGCCGAGCTCGGCAAATGGCTTCGTCGGGTCACCGTCGATGTAAAACGGGTTCTCGAACACGATGAAATCAGGGCCGGCGCCATCTACGATCACACTCGGCGCAAAGCCGAGCGTGATCGAGCCGCCGTTGCCCAAGGTTGCGACATCGAGCGAGCCCTTGCCCAGGCCGCCTCCCTTGGGCGGTCCGAGCACGATGCCAGGCAGCGCGGCTTGTCCGGTGGCCGGCCCCGGTCCGGCCATGAAGGACTCGACCGAGGTAGCAAACCTGGACGAACAGCTGTCACCTCTGCTCGTCACCCCCGCGGCACCCGCGCTTTCGCCGCCAGATGCCGACGAGCTGCACGCTGCGCACGCCAGCCAAACCAAAGCCAAACACGGCGCGCCAAGCGCACCCCAACGAAACCAGACCATAAGGACTCCCGAGCGAGCTCGCGCTCCGTGGTGGACGGCGCCAACGCAACGAAAAATCGCGTTTGCGCACCGAGAGACAGGTCTTCCGACTTCCCCTCCCATCCGCGAGTCACCTTCCCGGTCGCGCCAGAGCGGAAGCTCCTGAGCGACTAGTGGCTGTTTAACTCGCGGATACTCGGGGTTACGGCGGCGGCTCCGTGCCGGACTTTCACCGGACTTCCCAAGGTGGAATTTCCACCTCCCCTTGCGGGGATCAATAGGCGGCGCAGACGTAACCCGCCCACCCCCGCTTGGCAAGTCGCGGCAAGTCGCGCTGCGCGGGCCGTTGCCGCGCATCGGCGGTAGGCGTTGCCCGCGAAACTGTGCTTTTGTCGGGAGGCTTTGGCCAATAAGTTATCCGTTTGGTTTTGCGGCCTATCTATCGCGTTGGCTTGCCTGCCCGGTTGTCCTCCAAAGCCGGCGGTCGTCGCGGCACCGCCGCCAGCCGCGCCGCCCCCGCCGCCCCCGCCGCCGGCCCCACCGAAGTGCGAGGCGTTGAGCGAGAACTGCACCGCGAGCGAAGGCACCAAGCTCGGCATCGGCGAACAAGGCGCGACGATAGAGCCGCCTTCGGGCTGGAAGTTCGCCAAGCAGAGTGATCGCTCGGTGGCTGTCGGCCCCGAAGGCAAGTCAGTGCTCGCTGCCGTTGAGATCCCAAGCGGCACGGAGCCCGCGGTGCTCGAATCGCTGGAGAAGCTGACGCTCGCGACCGGGATCGAAAAGGTGAAGTTCGACGCGCTGAAGAAGCGCTTCAAGAAGCCCCAAATCACGGTCGATGCCAATGGCACCCCTGTTGATCTTTGGGAGGTCAGCAAATCCACCAGCAACGGCGCGAACCCCGAGCTGCGCGAGACCGGCATTGGTACGCTGCTCGTTTTCGTGGCGCACTTGGCGCCGGATCGCGTGATCATCGGCCTCGGTTTCGTCGTAGTGCCGGAGGCAGAGGCCGACGCAGAGAAGGTCATGCACGCGGTGCAAACCTTGAAAGGCAAACCGTGAGCACAACGCCGCCCCAGATGAATCCCGGGGCAATCCTCGCGGGCCGTTGGCAGATCCAAGATTTCGTGGGCAGCGGCGAAACCGGCGAGGTGTACGGCGTGCGAGACATGCACGGCAGCGGCACCTTCGCGCTCAAGCTTTTCTGGCCGAACGCCCTCGGCCAGCCGGAGATCTGGTCGGCGGTGCAGCAAACTGCGCGCACCGCGTCCGGCCTCGGCGTGGACGGCGTAGCTCGCGCTTACGATTTTGGTATCGACGCCAACTCGGCGCGGCCGTTCTACGTCACCGAGCGCGTCTCCTGGTCGTCGCTGACGGATCGCGTTCGGCTGCGCGGGCCGCTCACGCCCGCCGAAATGTCGACCGCGCTCGGCGTGCTGGCGCGCGCGCTGGACGGCGCGCACGCCGTGGGTCTAGTGCATCGCGACCTCAAACCGGACAACGTCTTCGTTTCGCCGGACAACGCCAATTGGGTGCGCATCAGTGATTTCGGCGTGGCGCTGCTGCGCTCGGCTGCCCCGCCGCCGCCTGGTTGGGGCGGTACCGTGGGTTGGGTCGCGCCGGACGCGGCCGATCCGAATGCGCGCTCGACGCCGGCTATGGATGTCTTCTCGCTCGGGTTGGTGACGTTCTTCGCACTCAGCGGCGGCGCGCTGCATCGCGCAGCGCGGCAAACCCCGATCGATCCTGGCGCGCTATGGCAAGAGCTGAACGCCCCGCTCGATTCGGCGTCACTGCGCGCGCGTGAGCTCGGTGCATCCATCGACCCTGCGTTCGACGTTTGGTTTCAACGCGCCACCGCGGCCATGCCGCAAGCGCGCTTCAGCTCGGTGTCCGCAATGGCGAGCGCGTTCGACGCCATCGCGCGCACGCTGGTCGCGCCGCAAAGCCAGAACGCCGTGGCATTGCAAGGCATTGCCGCTGCGATCGCTCAACCACTGGTTTTTCAGCCAGATGCACCACCACCCGCTCCGCCGCTCGGCTACGCCGCGCCCACTCAGCAATCACCGGTCATGCCGGGCGCAGCGGCGCCGGCCTATGCGCCGTCGGTAGCAGATGCGTCGATCAGCGCCGTGCCCGGTGTGCCCAAGAAGACGGCCGCGCCGTTGTTGATCGGCGGCGCGGTGGTGCTCTTTGCCGTCACGGCCTTGGGCGTCGCTGGGCTGTATCATCATCGTCGCACGGTCACTGAAGAAGCCGCGGCCGAGGCGCTAGCGAGTGCAAGTGCATCGGCAGCCGCAGCGAACGTCGCCGCGAGTGCCGCAATTGCCGCAGCGGCGGCAACAGCGCCGCTGGCGGCTGCGGCAAAGCCAGCCGCGCTGGCGCCGGCCAAGCCCACTGCAGTCGCGCCCGCCAAATCCGCTACTGTGGTCCCCGCGAAGCCCGCCGCAGCTGCGCCAGCCAAGCCCGCAGCTGCGCCAGCCAAGCCCGCAGCTGCGCCAGCGCCGGTCAAAGCCGCCGCCACGGCGAAGCCCACGATCCTAGCGCCCCCCAAAAAGAAGTGCGGCAGCACCTTCATCCCCTGCAAATAGGGATCACGCGCAAGCCATCACATCTTCTCAAGATTGATCACATCTTGGGTCGCGGCGCGCTCGCCTTCGCGATTATGGGTCGGCGCCTTTCCGCGCGCCCCAGATGCAAAGTTTTACATAGGACGCGCTTCTGCGGCGTCTAGGATGCCCGCGAGAACCTCGATCTATGTCGGAAGGCCCTCAAGATTGGTCACATCTCGCCGCTTGAGAGGATCGGTTTACAGTACTGCCCGGTGACCGTGGCTTCGATAACGCCAATCGCGTGACCCTTCCCGCAGCGAAAATAGTGGGGACTCCCCACCAATCA
>DATCFJ010000266.1:0-3113 GCA_036509605.1 Polyangiaceae bacterium
ACTGGCCAGGCGCACGGTCGTGAAACTGGCGTTGGCGCCGCGCTGCTCGTCTACGTCGAGCGCGAGCAGAAACTCCGCGTCGACGACTACGCTCGCTTCGGACAGCCGCGCAACGCCACCCAAGGTGAGAATCAAGTCGCGCTCACCACGCTTTCGACGCCGCGCCAAGCGATCTGGGAAGGCCGCGAGCAGGCAGCGCATGAGCTCACGCTCGACGCCTTCCATGCTGCCGGGGCCTTCGCGCTGATCCTTGATCAGGCGCAGGAGCTGCTGTTCAGAGCGCCGCACGCTCTCCACCGCGCGCACATCCAGCCCGAAGTGGCGGAGCCGGTGATTCTCGAAATGCGCGTCTTCAGCCTCGCGGTAGCGCTCGATACGCTCCAGTAGATCGCTCGGGCCGCGGGCGCCGAAGCGGGGCCCGCGGTCGCCACCGAAGCCGGTGCGCGCGCTGAGCGTGATGTCGCGCTCGCCGAGCAACGCCGCTGCAAGCGCGGCCTGGCGCCCGATGCCGCGGCGTTCGCCTTCCGCTAGGAGACGACCGAGGCGCGGCGGCACGGGGAAACGAAGCAGCCTTCGCCCGCGTTCATTCAAGCCGCCGGACTCGCTGAGCGCCCCGAGCAGCACGAGCAGCTCGCGAGCGTTTTCGACGCGCGCCTTTGGGGGCGCATCCAAGAACTCGAGTGATTCTGGTTCGGCGACGCCTGCGCCGTGCAGAATCAGAAAGGCCTCGGCTAGGTCGCTGCGGACGATCTCCGGTAAATCGTGGGGGCGGCGGCCTTCATAGTCACCTTTGGTGTAAAGCCGGAGCACACGTCCGGGGCGCGTGCGACCGGCGCGGCCAGCGCGTTGGGCGCTCGATGCTCGGCTCACGGGCTCGAGCGCGAGCGTAGGCAGTCCGCTCCACGGCGAGTAACCCGCCACGCGCGCCTGCCCGGAATCGATGACCACGGTGACGCCGTCCACCGTGACCGACGACTCAGCCACGTTGGTCGAGAGCACGACTTTGCGCATCTTAGCCGGCTCGACTGCGCGCGCTTGTTCTGCGATGGGTAAATCACCGTGCAACGGCAGAATGAGCAGCGTTGCTTCCTGAGCCAACGGTTCGAGCGCCGCCTTGGCTTTGCGGATCTCACCGGCGCCCGGCAGAAAGACCAGCACGTCTCCGCTGGCTTCCTCGGTCACCGCGCGCCGCACCGCGCTCACGATTTGCTTTTCGAGCGGCCGATCATCGGGCTTTGGCAAGAACTCGACGGCGACCGGGAACATGCGCCCTTCGCTGCGGATGCGAGGACAATTGCCTAAGAAGCGCGCGATGGGCTCGGCGTCCAGAGTCGCGCTCATCACCACTAGCTTCAGATCGGGGCGAACGGTTCGGCTCAAGCGATCGAGCAGCACGAGGAGCAAATCGGTCGCCAGGTGTCGCTCATGGAACTCGTCCAAGATTACTGCACCGATGCCGCGTAGCTCGGGCTCGCTGAGCAAGCGTCGCAGCACGATGCCTTCGGTCGCGTACCGAACGCGTGTGCGAGCGCTGGAGATGTCCTCGAAGCGCACGCTGTAGCCGACACGCTCGCCCAATGTTTCACCGCGCTCGTCTGCTACGCGCCGTGCGGCCATGCGCGCCGCCAATCGGCGCGGCTCGGACACGACGACTTCCGCATCTCCGAGCAGGCGTTGTACCGCCCAGGGCACGCGCGTTGTCTTGCCGGCTCCGGGGGGCGCCTCGAGGACGACGGCGCGCACACCGCTGCCGCTGAGCGCCTGCTCTAGCTCGGGCAGAACGGCGTCGATGGGCAGCGCTAGCATCCGGCTTGCCTTTAGCACTGCCTCCGTGCCGAGCGGCGAATAAGCCCAGTTTTTGGGCGGAATTCGCAGGTTTTCCCAGGCTTCTTCTGAGCTATGCTGGTGCTGTCATGTCTGAGCGTCGCGCAGCCTTCTTCGATCTCGACCGAACGCTGGTGCGCGTCGATACCCCGCGTCTATACACTCGTTTCCGGCGCGCCAGGGGTGAGGCAACCTGGCGCGACTCGCTGCAGGTTGCTTGGTGGGTGCTGCAGTACACCGCAGGCATCATCGACGCGCCGCGCGTGGCGCGCGAAGCACTAGAGGATTTCGCCGGTAAGGAAGAAGCTTGGCTGATCCGCAGTTGCGACGAATGGTTTCCCCAGTACGTCTTGCCCGAGATTCAAGCGCGCGGTCGTGAGATCGTGGACAGTCACAAGCAAGCGGGGGACCTGGTCGCGATCGTGACCGCTGCCACGCAGTATGTCGCGCGCCCCGTCGCTCGCGAGCTCGGCATCGATCACGTCGTGTGCTCGGAGATCGAAGTCGGTGCCGACGGCCGGTTCACCGGCAAGGTGATCGAGCCGCTTTGCTACGGCGAAGGCAAGATCGTGCGAGCTGCGGCGCTGCTCGAAGAACATGGTATCGGCTTCGACAAGGTCAGCTTCTTCAGCGATAGCATTACTGATTTGCCGCTGCTTTCGAAGGTAGACGTGCCGATCGCCGTAAACCCGGATCGGCGGTTACTGCGCGCTGCGCGTGCGCGCGGCTGGCAGGTTCAAAGTTGGTGAGCTCGAGACCGGCAAAAGCGTTTGCTGCCTCTGCCGGCTCTTGGCCACACTGTGCTTCAGCGTTGAATGCTCGCTGAGCCGCTAGGAAAGGCGCACGCGACCGGTTTTCCCCCGTGGACTAGCCGCGGACCCGGATTGCCCAGGTCAGCTTAGCGATGCTTTTCAGAACGTTCGGCACGCGCTTCACGAGGTTGATGGTCGGCGGTCGCTTCTCCATCACGCGCGTCGGGATCTCGATCACACGCAGCGAGCTGCGGTACGCGCGAATCACGAATTCACTGGCAAAGACGTCCTTGTCGACCAGGCAAGCCTCGGCCACTGGCAGAAGCAGCGAGCGGCGGAACCCCTTCAGACCATGGGTGTCGGTGCCGCGGAAGCCGAGCAGTGCGCGCAGCATGCCCGTATAAAGTAGGCTCGCAGCGTGTCGGAAGAACGGGCGTTCGTCCTCGGCGCCGCCGATTAGCTTCGAGCCAACCACGAGGTCGGCGTTGTTTGCGCGCAAGAGATCGATCGCCCGGCGATGAAAATCGGTGTCACACA
>DATCFJ010000267.1:0-6394 GCA_036509605.1 Polyangiaceae bacterium
CGCGTGCACACGCTAGCAGTTTGGGCGGAGCGGAAAAAGGCTGGATAACGCCGTGCCGCTGGCACAACTGAACGCCGGTCTGCGATCTGAGATACCCTCGGTCACGAATTTTGGCTTAAGACCAATGGAGCCCAGCAAGCCTCGCGTACTCGTGCTTTCGGACCTTGGAGCGGGAGCCCTAGTTCCGTTGCTCGAAAAATGTGGTGCAGAGGTGCACTGCGTCGCCGGTGCAGATAGCGCATCGGCCAGGATCGATCAGCAGTTTTTCGACGTCCTGTTCGCGGAGGTGACCACCGCTCTAGATGTATCGAGTCTGGTCTCTTTTCGAGAGCACTGGCCGGACCTTCCGGTGGTCGCGTTTGGCAGCGGGCCGGCAG
Source organism: Polyangiaceae bacterium (assembly GCA_036509605.1). Lineage (GTDB taxonomy): Bacteria > Myxococcota_A > Polyangia > Polyangiales > Polyangiaceae > PMG-095. The sequence goes on from DATCFJ010000267.1 coordinate 378, forward strand.
ACGGCGTACCGCTGCAAGCGCTTCAGTGTGGCGCGCTCGAGTACCTGCCGTGCCCCATTGATGACTTCGCGGTCGCGCACGCGCTAGCGACCGCAATCCAACACGGTGCCAGGATTTCCGAGGTCCCGTCATCGGCCCCACCCGATGCGCTGATCCTCGGTGCCTCGTCTCAGATCCTCGCCGTGCGTAGTGCGATTTCTCGTGTCGCCGCGGGTACCGCATCGGTCTTTGTCCGCGGTGAAACCGGGACCGGCAAAGAGCTGGTGGCTCGCGCCATCCATGCGGCCAGCAGCCGGAGCAACGGCCCCTTCGTTAAGGTTCACTCGCCTGGTCTTCCCGACGCTCTGTTCGAGAGCGAGCTGTTCGGTTACGAGAAGGGAGCCTTCACGGGGGCGACAGCGCGCAAGCCGGGACGCGTCGAGCTCGCAGAAAATGGCACGTTATTCCTCGACGAGATCGCCGAGCTCTCGCCTGCGATGCAAGCCAAGCTGCTCAGACTAGTTCAGGATCGCGAGTACGAGCGCCTTGGCGGAACGCGGACGCTGCAGGCCGATTTACGTTTCGTTACCGCGACTCATCGCGACGTCGAACACATGATCGATACGCGCGCGTTCCGCGAGGACCTGTTCTATAGACTCAACGTGGTCACCATCTGGCTGCCACCGTTGCGGGCCCGTCGCGATGACATCCCGCTGATTGCGCGCCACTACCTGGAGAAATTTCGTAACGCCAACCGCAAGCCCACCCTCCGCATGGACCATCACGTTGAACGGCTGCTTCAAGCGCAGCGTTGGCCCGGCAACGTTCGGCAGCTCGTCAATTTCATCGAGCGGCTCGTGGTGATGGCACAGGCTGACGTCATCGTGGCCGACGACGTGCTGCGCGAGTTCGACGAGCAAGCAGCATTTGCCACGCAGTCGGTACCCCGTGACCCTGCGCAGATCGACGAAGTGCCGAGGGGCGCAGCGGCTGAAGTCGAGGCGACAACGGACGTCCGCGAGCTCGACTTCGCCGTTCTGAGATCCAGCCATGCCTCTTCGATGACAGTGCGACCTCTCCGAGAAGAAGTTCGACGCGCCGAGCGCAGCGCCCTGGAGAAGGCGCTGCGGGCCGCTGACGGCAACCGCACCAAAGCGGCCAGGTTGCTCGGCGTAAGCAGACGAACGCTCTACACGAAGCTGGAAGAGCACGGCGTTAGCTGACGGTTCGTGGATCGTTACGGTGGCGGGTTAGCGGGGCAGGCGAGGTATTTGCTTCGACCTCAATGCAAGACGAGTAGCGGGACGTCGACGGCGAGAGCGCCGCCGAATTGGAATTGCCCCTTCCAACACGGCGCCGCGCCGTTATTGGTAGTGCATTCGTCGCTCGATTTTGCGAACGGCTGAGCAACCCCCCCAGCGAGCAGGGTGAACGGCGACCCGCCGAGGCCCACGCGAAAGAACAGACCAGGCGTGAAAACCGCGCCCCAATCGAAATCTTGCGCCTTCGAGTCGGAATTGATCGTCCCCGCTGCAAACGGGTCGATCACAGCGAGCAGAACGCCGACGTGCGCATACTGCCAGGACGGCGCGGTCCAATCGATGCCGAGCGGCGCGCTCAGCGGCCGGAACGCGAGCTGAGATTTTTTGTTCGTTTCCGACTTGAGGAAAGGACCGCCACCAACGAATGGCCCGACAAACGCATTGATCGCGAAGGTGTAAGTCTCGCGGCTATATTTGACCTTGTAGCTGCCGAGCGGTGCGGCTTGATCCTCGAAGACCTTCTTGGCGTCGCCGGCGGTTTTTGCAGCTGCCAAGCGCGCAGCAAAGCCCAGGCCGCTGAGCACTGGCTTCGGCAGACTGATGAGGCCATCGAACGGTTCGCCCGGTTGCGCGGAGCTCGCCACGACGGCAACGAATGTCGGATAGTCGCGAGCTGCCACGGCGCCAATCGCCCGCAGTGACACGCCGATGCGCTTGAAAGTGAGCGTGCTCGAAGCGACGTCTGCCGGCGCGATCTTGTCGAAAGCAGCTCCCCATTGCTCGAAAGCATCCGCGTATTCTGGCAAAAGGCGACCGGCAATCTCCGCTGGCGGAGTTCCCTGCTTGGTGAGCGCTTCGACGGACTTCTGAAGCTCGGCGAAGCGGGTCGAGGCGCGCGCTAGGTCTTGGAAATTGGCCAAAATCTTCTCGACTTCATCGGGTGATTGCAGCAGGCACGCGCCGTCCGCTTGCAGTTTCGGGTCGCCGTATTGCTGGCAGAACGAGATCGATGCTTGTTCAATCGCGAGCGCGATGTTCTCCGGCGTCCAGTCCACGTTGATCTCGACCGCCGCCTTGCCAAGCTCTGGCAACAAGAGTGCCCAGCAAGCCCCCGACATCGGTTTGTCGGTGAGCGCGCAGTTCAGCTTCAACTGGACCCCGTCCGCGTCTTTCTTCGCCCACGCTTCCGGGATCGATTTGGGAGGCAGAGAGCCCGTTGCAACCTCTGCAAACGTGTTGAGGCCAGAGAGTACGAAGACTCGAGTGGCCGCTTCTTCCGGCGTTTTGGCAGCGGGTAGTTGTGCGAACACCGTGCTCGGAAGCACCAAAAAGTCTTGCTGTAGCGCCACCTTGAAGCGCAGTAGTGTAGCGTCGTCCAGGTTCAGATCGGACGCCTTCAATAGGGCGCAGGTGTTCGGCAAATAGCCAGAGTACTTGGCGCAGATCTGCCCGTTCAGCTGCGCTACGGTATAGTCGATGGTTTCGGCCTTTGCGCGGTCGATGAGAAAGGTTTGTAGACCGCCAAGCGCTGCTACGACGACAGTATCAACGCCAGCCACATTGGCTGAGCGCTTCAAGATTTTCCTGAGGTCTTGAGAGTTGCTGCCGTCGGCCAGCTTGTTCAAGTCGACGCCATGCCGCCGCCAATAGGACGGGTAACAGGACGACGCAGGGTTCCTGCAATCGGCAGCGGACGCATCGCTCTTGACTCGGCTGGTCGTCGGGTCGACCGTCAGCGTCACTCGCGCCTTCAGGCCTTCCTTGGGTTTCGCCGCGTCGCACGCCGCCTGGCGTGCCGAGCAGTCCGCGTCACTGGCTTTACAGGTGAGGGCAGCGCAAACGCTGAATGCATTTTCGACCGCATCCTTGGTGTTGCCGGCGATGGTCGCGCCGCCGATCGAGGGAGCGCGCTTCGGTGGAGCCTCCGGCGTTGCGGGGATTCCTGTCGACTCGGCGGAGTTGACGTCCAGCGCTGACGTCGAGGCGCCAACGGCCGCCGCTGGCGTTGCTGGCGCAGCAGCGGGCTTCGGCGGCGGTTTACTAGTAGGCTTTGCCGGCTTGGTCGCCGGCACGGAGGGCACCGTCTGGCCGAAAGCCACTGAGGGCAAACAGCTCAGCGAGATGAGGAGCAGGACGTTCGACAATGAAATCATTCGGAACTCTCCAAGAGCAACTAGAGGTTGGCGCGCAATAAGGCCAAGACAGATTGGAGTGCGGCGAGGCCAATGAAGTGGTTGTCAGAGCGCTGGGCTAGGATCCCTGCGGTGCGCACCGCGCCGCCGAGCGCGGTGACGAGCGGGCCGCCGCTCATCCCCGGAATCGGCGAGAAGTCAGCGGAAAAAAGGAACGGCTCGTCGGCTGATGGCGGTTGAAACGAGACGTGCCCCGCGAGCGTCTGTTGCTCGTCCGTGGCAGCGATGAAACCGTGGCCTTCGAGCATTGTGCTGGCATTCACCGCGGGGACACCGAACACCGGAAGCACACCTAGGCCGTCTTCCGAGTCGACTTGAACGAGTGCGATATCGCTGCCGCTGGTTCGCGTTTCGACCCAGGCTGGCAACAACGCGACGCTGCGGGGCGTGGCGGAACGCGATTGGAAGCGGATGTCGAGCGTGAGCTCGCTCATCGAAGGGATAGTGCCGTTTGGCGCGACGACGTGAGCCGCTGTCAGCACCTCGGTGGGCGAGATGAAGAGTCCACTGCCCTTCATGATGCCGAGTTGGATCTGGACTAGTGAATCGAACCAACTCATGAGTGTCCCTCCGGCTTCGGCTTCGATGAACCCCCCGAGGGTCGACGCTTCGGCGGCGGAGGCGCCTGCGGAAGCGCAGGCGCTTGCGCGAATCCGCCGTTCTCCGGGGAGACAGTGACGGTGCTGCTTCCGAGGGCGTGCTGATCGAGTGCACTGAGGAGGCCTGCGACTTCGCGCAAACTCCTACGAAATGCCCGCTCTGCGGCGCTTTCGTGCATCACTGCTTCCGCTAGCAGCTTTTCCTCGGCGTCGAGAGCACTCAGCCTCGTGGACAGGGCAAGCGCGGCGGCCGCCACCGTCAGGGTCGCTGCCACCACCTCCGGGGGCAGCTCCTCCTGAGCGATCAAGGTGTCGGTCAGCCGTTTGGCTTCTCGAACCTGCGCTTCTCCGCGTGGGGCGATGGCTGCGCTGAGCTTCTGAGGAAACGCCGTGTCCTGTGCCTCGCGCCGCGCCGCGAGCGCACCAAAAAGGGTTCGGATGCAGGTTTCCAAGTTGCCCTCCGCCGATTCTGCCGATGCCTCTGCATGGGAGACGAGGCGCTCCGACATGCCCCGCGCTTCCCACGCCGATCTCAACGCGAGCCGCGCGCCCGCCAACACCCAGTGGGCAGTGGCGGCCTCGTTAACCTTGGACAACTCGCGCTCGAGTGGGTCCGCAAAGTCACGTAACAGTCGCTCGATTGGAGCGCCAATTGGTGGTGCTTTGAGAGGCATTTCCGTGCGCACACTCTCTAGTGACTCAGGCCACCGTCACAATGGTAATTTCACCGCTTGCATCGACCGCAGCGCCGGATAGAAGGCGAGGGCAGCTTTTGGCCGCGTGGTCGGCGCTGGTGGCAAGCGGGCGTCGCACTCCGCGCGCTCAATCTCAAATAATCCGTCGCCGCGTGTCGATTCACGCGGGGCTTGGGAGCCGTAGCAACGGGCCGCAAGATGGTCCCCCCAATAAAGAAGAGGTCGACATGCGTTTTGTGATTCTGGTCGGGCACGACGAAAAAGGTGGCAAAAACATGAGCCCCGAGGAGCACTCAGCGCTCTTTGCGGCGTACCAAAAGTACCACTCGGATTTGGGCAAGGTGCGACATGAGCAGCTGGCTGCCGGGCGTCAGGGTGATTCAGGGGCTAGCGCTGTCGTTGCTGGCATCGGCGCTCGGCGTCGGGCAAACCAGCTGCGAAGGCGAAACCTGGGAGTGCGTCAATGACAACGTATCGTGTTTGCAGGACGTGCTCGATGAAGCGGCGTGCCTGCAGCGTGAGTACTGCACGCTTGAGCCTGCCTGCCGCGCCATGACGTGCATTTCGCGAGCTGACACCGAGGCCGCTTGCAACGCCCTCGGCGTGTGCGCCTGGAACAACGACCCGATGTACGGTCCGGTGGGGTGCGGTTTCTCCGCGTCCTGGAGTCAGTGCCAATACGCCGATACGGAGTCGGCGTGCGCGGCGCAGCACACCGGCTGCGATTGGGAACGCACGTGCGCGCTGAAGCCGCGCGACTGCGGCAGCGTCGACGACCAAGCCACGTGTGAATCGCGCCCCGCATGCAAGTGGCAGCGAGGCACCGGCCGGTTCAGCCTGGGCTAGCGGCGGCCTCGCGACCGCGCGAGCTTGTGCCGCGCCTCGCGCTGCGGGCCACGGGGCAGGTCGGAAGGAGACGCCGAACTCTTGTAATTTCAATGCCTTGCAACTCATTGTCCGGAACCACGCGGCTCGTTCGACAACCTCGTGAAAGGACAACAGCCATGTTTACCATCGACACCAGCATCGACATCGCCGCCCCGCTAGCCCGTGTTCGCACTGCCATCACCACGGAGTCCGGCTACCGCGCCTGGTGGGCAGAGGACGCCGACTTCGACGACGAGCAAGCGACATTTCGGTTTCCGCAGCCCAGCGAAACGCGCTCGGTCACGTTCCGTATCGACCGTTGCGACGAAAGCAGCATCGTGATGACGTGCACTGCGCAGGAGAACAACCCCGACTGGCTCGGCACCACGCTTGCGATCAACCTCGGCGAGACGCCGGCCGGGA
>DATCFJ010000268.1:0-3364 GCA_036509605.1 Polyangiaceae bacterium
CTCGGGCTTGGCGGGCGGCGTGTGCTGGTAGTCCGTGAGCAGCTCGCTGCCTTGGGTGAGGTGGAACTCTTCTGGTTTCACGAAGGCCATCCAAAACCGGGCTTTCGTGCAGAAACTGCAGTTGCAGCGAGTGGTGCCGGCTGAAAGGTCGATGTCGGCTTCGAATTGGACTGCTTTGCAGTGGCAGCTACCGTGAAATGTTCGCTTCATTTCGGCGTCTCGCTCCTCGAGTGCGTGGCTCCGGCCTGTCCGGCGCTGTGCGCTCAACTAAGAGTGGCGAGCGCGCCGAAACAGCCACGAGCGCAGCGAGCTGCGGCCTTCGAAATTGTCGAGACCGCGCCACGCACCGAGTAGCGCATCTTGTAGGGCGTCTTCCGCGTCTTGCAGGGAGCCGAGCATGCGATAGCAGTAGGCGTGAAGCTCGCTGCGAAGCGGGGCGGCGCGCGCTTCGAACTCGCTGGCGGCGGGCTGGTTCATGGCTCGGTGCGGTCGAACGTAACCCGACCTGATCGGAATCCGTTCGCGTTTGTAGGTGAGAACCCTAATCGGAGCTAGATCGACGAGGCACTAGGCACCAATTGAGCGGCCGCGGCACAGCGCGGGCATCTTGATGAGTGCGGACGCTAGATCGAAATCATAACTACAGCGCGCGTAGTACGCGCTCGTAGGTCGCCACGCGTTTGTCGAGCCCGGGCCACGTCGCGTCGCAATTGCGCCCGCTGTACGAAGTGAGCGTGGAGCGCACCCAGTCCGTGTGCGGGTGGTTGCCGCCGTTGCAAGTGTAAAATGCGCGACGCAGAGCGCGCGCGGCTTCTTGGGTTTGCACGCCGATGTCCGGCGAACCCCACGCGGCATCATTCAAACGATTGCGATGCGCTTGCCACAGGCCCCACGCCCGGTGCTGCACTTTTCCATCGCGATTGCGGAACGAATCACCTTCGAAGTCCCGGTACTCGCCACGCGCAATACGTGCGCTGAGCGCAGACTCATGGGCTGCCACAGTGAGAATCAGAGCCGCCCATTCGCGGTTGATTTTGGGCACAGCGGCTATCGCCTCGGCCAGCTCGCGAGGGTCGACTGGCTCGTCTTTCTTCGATTGCAGCGGCGTTTGTGCGGTAACCAAACGCTCAATCAAGGAAGGTGCGGCGGCGCCGGCAAAGCTCGTGACCCACAGCAAAATGGCGAACGTCGCGCAGGCGGCCACGATGGCTCGCTGCAACCGTTCCAAGACGCTCCAGCCGTCCTCACAAGCTATGCGCACACGCGACACGAATTTCCGCTTCCGACTCGAAGTTAGCTACGGCGGCTGAATAACCGCCACGCGCTCGGAATTCAAGTGGCGAGTCGATCCTGGTCACCTTGCAGATCTGCATTACAAGACTGACACATATGATTTCGGCGTGTTGCGAGCGATCGAGCGCTTCAACTTGCCTTGAACCGGGGTGGTTCGTTTTACTGACCCATGCTCGAGGCGAAGGATCAACACACGAATCAGAAGCCATCCCAGGACGAGATGCACCGCAGCCAGCGTGCTGGTTGGTTGCGCGCTGCAGTGCTCGGAGCGGACGACGCTATCGTCTCTACGGCAAGCTTACTGATCGGCGTCGCCGCTTCGTCGGCTTCGCTACATTCTTTGTTCGTGACCGGAGTCGCGGCGTTGGTCGCGGGCTCGATGTCCATGGCGGTCGGCGAATACGTTTCCGTCAGCTCGCAGCGCGACGCGGAGCGTGCGGACATCGAGCTCGAGGAACGTCAGCTCGAACACGAACCGCACGCCGAGCTCAACGAGCTGACGTTGATCTACGTGAAGCGCGGTTTGGACGACGAGCTTGCGCGGAAGGTTGCCGAACAACTCACCGCTCATGATCAACTGACGGCGCATCTGCGAGACGAGCTGGGCATAGATCCCGAAACACTCGCACGTCCGTTGCAAGCGGCGTGGATCTCGGCGCTCTGTTTTGGATCGTTTGCTTTGGTTCCAATCGTCGCGCTAGTGCTGGCGCCAGCAAGCTTGCGGATTGGGTCAATTGCCGCGCTTTCCCTGCTGAGTTTGGCAGCTTTGGGCGCGACTGGCGCACATTTGGGCGGCGCGCCGCGAGTTCGTGCGGCGCTGCGTGTGTGTGTCGGAGGAAGCCTGGCGATGGCAATGACGGCAGCCATCGGGCACCTGGTCGGGACGGCCGTGGGTTGATAGCATCCTTGCCATGAGCTCCACGGCTGCAGGCACTTTCGAAGTCACGATGAACCCCGAACCTCCGTACGACGTCAATGAGGGGGCGAGCATCGGACGAGTATCGCTGAAGAAGCAGTTCAGCGGAGATCTGGAAGCGACCAGCAGCGCAGAGATGATCGGCGCGCGCGCAGAAGTGAAAGGCTCCGCAGGCTACGTGGCGATCGAGCGCGTCGTGGGCACGCTCGCTGGGCGTACGGGGACTTTCGTCTTGCAGCACAGCGGCACGATGACGCGAGGCAAAGGCGAGCTGCACGTGTCTGTCGTGCCCGATTCGGGGACTGGGGAGCTGAAGGGAATTTCTGGGAAAATGACGATCGAAATCGTCGACGGTAAGCACCTGTACAGCTTCCAGTACACGATCGAATCAGCGCCCTGAGCCTCTAAGCGCTCTCGGCCGGATCCGGCTTGGAGAATTCGACCAGCATGCGGAGCACGTGGCCGCGAACGTCCTTCGGCCAGTCTTGAATCAGCTGCGCGAAGCGTGCGTTGTCTTTGGCGAATAGCGCGCGCGTCGCTTCTTCGTAATGCTCGAAGTTGCCGGCCATAGCGGTCATGAACTTACTGACCGCCTCTCGTCCCAGGCGAGCGCGTTGTTCGCCAGGGTTCTTCTTCTTCGCTTCATCCACAAGTCGGCGTAGGGCCGCGGAGATGCCGTGCGGTTGTTCCTCGAGCCACTCCCAATGACGAGGCAAGAGCGACACTTCGCGCGACACCACGCCGAGCTTCGGGCGACCGGGGCCGACTCGCTGTGAGGCCGGCTCGGCGCGCGCGAGCACCTCGGCCAAGGTGCCGCTGAAATCGAAGTCGACCTGCCGCCCCGTCTGATCTTCGAAGATCAGCAGATTGGCCTGGTTGCTACCCTCCAAGAACGCCTTGCTGGCGCGCAGAATTTCGCCCAGCTTTCCCCCGCCGATCAGGCGCTCGCCGCAAAAGACGGAGTAACTCGTTTCCGGGTCCATTGCGCCATTATGCCTGGGTATAATTCGCTGTCAATAATACCCGGGTAAATTATTTGGGTCCGCGAATCGCGCGGTAGCCATCGCGGTAGCTTGGGTAGGCGAGGCGAACGCCAAAACGCGCCTTGGTCGCGCTGTTGTCGATGCTGCGACTCCCTCGTAGGGAGAGCGGGAT
>DATCFJ010000269.1:0-6034 GCA_036509605.1 Polyangiaceae bacterium
CGGCGCGGCCGAGCTATATGTGCAGCTCGAAGAAGCGGCGGCGAAGGCGCGCCCGCTCGAGCTCCGCTACGTCGCAGACTCGCCGTGGTGGCTGCCGGCGGCGGCGCTTTCTGTCGAGATACCAATCTTGCCACCCAGTCCTTGGCGACGGGTCGCGTGGATAGCCGCGGTCACAGCGCTCGGAACTTGGTTGCTGGTTGGCTGGCAGAGGCCGCGCCGCATCGAGCGCGCTGCGACGTCAAACACCGGTCGCGAAACGGTGCGCGCCGCCGTCGATGTCGTCGCGCTCGGCGATGCACGCGCCGGCTGGCGCGGCCGCGTGCTCGATGCCCACGACGGCACTCCAATCGCCAACGCCGTGGTGCTGGTGCGCTTGCCCGCGTTCGACGCGAGCGGCGTGCAGCGCACCGCACAGACTGACGCCGCGGGCACGTTCACGCTCGATGACGGTGGCGCCGGCCCTGGGGCCGCGCTCGAAGTGCGCGCACCTTTTCATACACCGCTGGCTGCGGCGATGCCGCCGCCGGGCACGCTCGTCCTCTCGCTAACGTCGCGGCGTCGCACGCTGCTCGCGCGCTTCGTCGCATGGGCGGGCCGCGACGGGGGCTGGGAGAGCCGCGGCGAGGCCACGCCTGGCGAAGTCGCAGTTCGAACCGATAGGGCAGAGGTCGCGACGTGGGCGCGTGCCGTCGACGAAGCGGCCTTTGGCCCGGACGCTTTGTCCGAGGCGAAAGAGCAAAGCGTGGTCGGCCGCGAGCCGTCACACAACCGGAAACCGTCCTGAGAAGTCCGCCGCGGAGGCGAAACGTGTGAGCCCCATTGACGGGGCAAAGCGCGCGTTTCTATAGTCCGCCACCACTGCCGCACCGACGCGGTAAGCCGCAATGATTTACGCTCTCCTCGCGCTCGTCGCAGTCGCCACCGCCGCCTATTTCTTGTTCTTCAAGAAGGGGCAACCGGCGGAGCTACCGCCGCCCTCCAAGAAAAGTGAACCGCCGCCGCGACCGCAGCGATCTGCCGCGCCGAAAGCCGCGAGCGCCGAGCCGGACGCAGCTGCAGCACCGAGTGCTGCGCCGCCCCGGTCGAATCGAGGCGCGAACGTTTCTCCTCCGGCACCGCCCGTTTCATCCGGCGGTCGGCCGCCACCACCATCGACACGCCAGCCCGAGCGAGCGCGCGACATCGAAGGTCTGCGTCGAGGCTTGTCGAAGGCGCGCGGCACAGAGGGCTTCTTCGGCCGGCTCCGCGCGCTGTTCACGGGCAAGAAAGAGCTCAGCGGCGAGATCACGAGCGAGATCGAAGAAGTACTACTGAGCTCCGACGTCGGCACCGAGACGACTGCCCTACTCCTAGCGCGCGTCAAGGAAGTGCTAGGTCAGAACGACCTCGCAGACCCCGAGAAGGTTTGGGACGCGCTACGCGCCGAAGCGGAGCGCATCGTGTCGGTCGACGGCATGACCGGGCCGCTTGAGCTCAAAAACAAGCCCACCGTCGTCCTGTTGGTCGGCGTGAACGGCGCCGGCAAGACGACCACGATTGGCAAGCTTGCCACCAAGCTGAACGCCAGCGGTAAGAAGTGCGTGCTGGCCGCGGGTGACACGTTTCGCGCTGCGGCGGTTCAGCAACTGATTGTTTGGGGTGACCGCGTGGGCTGCGAAGTCGTGCGCGGTAAGGATGGCGCAGACCCTGGAAGCGTGGTGTTCGATGCCATCAAGAAGGCCGAACTACTAGGGGTCGATGTCGTACTTGCGGATACAGCAGGCCGCTTGCACACCAAATCGAATCTCATGGCGGAGATGAAGAAGATCGCCAAGACTGCGGAAAAGGCGCTGGCCGGGGCGCCGCACGAAATATTGCTGGTCATTGATGCGACGAACGGGCAAAACGCTCTTGCTCAGGCAAAAGAGTTTAAGGAAGCGCTCCCTCTCACCGGCATCGTGCTGACCAAGCTCGACGGCACCGCCAAGGGGGGCGTGGTGCTCGGAATCGCAAATGCACTCCGTCTTCCTGTTCGATTCGTCGGCCTCGGTGAACGGCCTGACGACCTCCACGAGTTTGCCCCCGCAGACTTCGTCGAGGCATTACTCGGTCGAGACGCTACCGAGTGACTGAATTCAGGTCCGGTCAGAATTTTTTAGCTTGTTGATTGTAAGAAATTTAGCGTGATATAGTCCCCCGGCGTTTCCGGTTAGCGGAATTGTCCAATAGTTCCAAGTGGTTGCGGTTCCGGCACACCGGTTACCCAAAAGCGTCGTTCGAGTGGGAAAGCGGAAGAGGCATCGATGAAGTCAAGTCCCATCGGGCTCCTCGTGGCAGTAGCCCTCGGCATAATCCCCGCGCAAAGCTGGGCAGCCGGGAAAAAAGCTGCGGCAGCGAAGGATACCAAAAGCGCTGCTGCTGACAGCGCAACCGTGGATGCCGATGCGCCCAGCGCTAGCGGCGACGCCGCACCGGCAGCTAGCGATACCGCAGGAACGGGCGATGCCGCAGGCACCGCTTCTCCCGCTGGAGGCGACGACAACGCGCCCCCCGGCGGCTCCGGTCTCGATGACATCTGTAAGATCGACCCGGCAGCCTGTCCGAATCTGGACATGGACAAAGAGGCCGCGCGCCCGCTGAAGGAACAGATCTTCGCGGTGCAGCAGGCTTACGCGCTGCGCGTTCGCCGCCTCGAGCTGCAGCTCGGTTGGTCGGTGAGCATGAACGACCAGTTCGTCGGTCACCCCGCTCCGGTGTTGGCGCTGAACTATTACATCACCAACGTGCTCGCGATTGGCGTCAACGGCGAGTACTACCAGCCGTTCAACGTCGACAAGCAGTTCAACGCCCAGGTGCGTCGTGCCACGCGCGTTGCGGTGCCGCTGACTGAGTACCAGTGGGCAGCGGCCCTGAACTTCACGTACGTACCCGCCTACGGCAAATTCGCCGGCTTCGGCGACTTCATCTTCCACTACGATGCGTACGTGGTCGGCGGCGTGGGCGCGCTCAGCGTCCGTCCCATCCCGGTCGTCGACCCCGACAATCGTAACTTCTCCTTCGAACCGAAGTTGGCGTTCAATGCCGGTATCGGCTTGCGCATCTTCTTCAACCGGTGGTTCGCCGCAGTGCTCGAAGTGCGAGACTACGTCTTCAACGACAAGCTCGAAAACCTCTCCGTTGCCACTAACGCGCAAGACAAGAATCACTGGTACGGCGAAACGAGCTTGACGAACAACGTGCAGGCACAGTTCGGTGCCGCGTTCTTCATACCGCCGTCGTTCGACTACCGGTTGCCGAAGTGATGGGCAAAGGGCGAGGCATGACGACCACGAAACAGAAGTCTCTCAAGCGAGTGGTGTCCTTGCTGGCTGCCACGCTGGCGCTGTTTGCCGTAACGGCGAGCGCGCAAGCGCAGGAAATCCAGCTTACGGGTCCGCTGGCGGGTGCGCCCGCAGTTCGTAAGCTGCGTTTGCATCGCCAAGGGCGCGTCGAGTTCGCCCCAGCGGTCTCCTTCACGCTGCTGGACGAATATCAGCGCACGATCTTGCTCGGCGCGCGGCTGCAGTACAACTTCACGGACTGGCTGGCGTTCGGTGCCTGGGGCGCGCTCGGCAGCGTGATCCGCATCCCGACGTACCTGAGCGATCAGGTCCAGAACGTGAACGCGAGTCGCCGGGCGAACGACCCGAACACGGCCACGGACCCGCAGGGCGCCTCGTTGGATCGCAAGCTGACCGCGGTGAACGTCGGCCCCAACTTCAAGAAACAGCTCGGCGGTATCGACTGGGTCGTGGCGCCTCAGCTGACTGCGGTTCCATTCCGCGGCAAGCTCGCCTTGTTCCAGAGCATCTATCTGGACACTGATCTGTATTTCTTCGGCGGGCCCGCTTTCGTGGGGCTGACCGAGCGCGCCAACTGCAACGCTTGCGCCGGCGTGTTCAACACCGCGACCCGCGTGGCTATTGCCCCGACCTTTGGTCTCGGCTTCACCTTCTACATGAACAAGTGGAGCGCGCTCGGCTTCGAGTATCGCGGTCTCCCCTTCTCGTGGAACACCGGCGGCTTCGATACCGCAGGTGGCGGCAAGGACGGGAAGTTCCCGGACAACAAGATCACTAGCGCCGACCGTCAGTTCAACTTCAACCAGGTGTTGACGGTCAGCTACAATATTTACCTGCCGTTCCAGTATCGGGTGAGCGAGTAGTTGTAGTTAGGTGGTCCTGACGGGCCAGCTAGCCCCTGAAGCGCCCCGCTGAGAAGCGGGGCGTTTTAGTTTTTGTTGTTGGGTTTGTTGCGACTGGGTGAGTAGCCCTCGGAGCGCCCCGCTGAGAAGCGGGGCGTTTTGCGTTTGTAGGTTTTTTTGGCGCAGGTGCTCCGTATGGAGCGTCTGGCGTCGATCGCTACCCGTTGGGACAGCAGGCGCCGGTCCACCCCTTCGGGTGCTTCCAAGGGTCGTCGCCGGCTCTTGTGGGCCCAGCTTCATTCGCAGATCGCGATCTTACGCGCTTCGTGATCCCCGACGGGGGAGTCTTCCAAGACTTCTTAGGTCGTTTTAGTTCCGGGCGGGCTGCGCACAGCGTTCGGGCAGAAGAGCCGGGAGACGAGAGCTCGGAGGAGACGAGAGCTCGGAGGAGACGGCTGGCGCGGGGGTTCCTTTTACGAATTCGTACGAGGAATTTAGCGTGCACGGCTTCTCCCTCTCGGAAGACGCTGTTTGACGCCGAAGGCTTTGACGGCACGCGGCGAGGCGCGTGACCATCAAACCAAAAAACTCAGCCTGTCTTTTGAACCTTGCCCGCCGCAACCCCGTAGCCGGGTGGCAGCGCCTTCGTGGTACTCGCGGAGCTCTCGGCGGGGATGGCCCAAGCGCGGTCGGCGAGGCCCTGCGCGATTCTGTTTTGCACGCGACGCGACTCTTCGTTCTCGAGGGCATCGACTAGCGCGGCGACGCTGGCGGCGTTGTTGACGGCGAACAGCGTCGTCGCGGCGGTGAAGCGCACGGGCTCGCTCATGTCGCGTAGGAACGGCTCCACGGCCACGCGAACATCTTCCGATGGGTAGGCCTCCAGCGCTTGGATCAGTTGGACCTTGGGCTCTGCATTCCGCACGTACTCGGTGTCGAACTGATCGAGGATCCCCAGTAACTCTTGGGCGGTTTCTGCATCGTCCGTCACGATCCCTCGCAGCACTTTGAGCGGCCAGGTCAGGCTCTCGGCCTTCTTGCAGTATTCACGGATCGGCTCCAGCGCGTCCTCGCCGGCGGCGACGATGCCGTGCATGCACGACTCCTTCTCCTCGTGATCGGTGATCGATGGGTCGAGCACCCAGTCGAAGCGCTTGAGCAAGGCCGAGGCGGCTTGCGCGGTGCCCATGCGCCCGAGCTCCTGAATCGCCTCTTGGCGATCGAAATTCTGCGAGAGCTTGTTGCTCAACAGGCGCTCCAGGCGCGCGATCTCTTTTTGCGAAGGGCGCGGCGGCTGATCGCTCTTCTTGCTCAGAAAGTCGAAGATTCCCATGATCCTATTGGCATCCACATTTCGGGCGCAGGCTCGCGCCGGGCGGAGCATATAGCGTGAAAAGCGCCGTCGTCCCAGCGCTCGAAGCGCTGGGAGCTAAGCGGAGGCCAATTGGGGCTGCGCGAGCCCCAAACTGACTAGGAGAGCGGAACGGCGATCAGAACGACCGCGTTGCCGCGCAGCTGCACCTGATAGCGCACGGGCTTTCCGTGCTTCTGCGAGGTTTCGGCCTCACTGGTGCGGATCCGCCCGACGAATGCCTCGAACGTGATGTGATCGACGGGCTCGCCGATCTGACGTTTTGCGGCGATGTACTCGTTGTACAGGCGGCGGTAGTACTGGACGGCGCCTTCGGCCCCGAGCGCAGCCGAAACACCCGGATCGACCTGCCCCGCGACCGAGCTTTCGTCGACCGCGAGCGCTTCTTGAAAGTCGCGCGCGCTAGGTCCCTGCGACGGGCGACCTTGCTCGTCCGTGGTGTCCTCGGCCACGCCCATCAGCGCGTTGAGCAAGGAGTTGATCCGGAACACCAAACCGCC
>DATCFJ010000270.1:0-2166 GCA_036509605.1 Polyangiaceae bacterium
CGGGCTCGGCTCGGTGCGGACTCGGCGCGCCACCCAGAAGCCGTCGATGTCCGGCAAGTTCACGTCACACAGGATGCAGTCGGGCTGCAGCTCCCGCACTTTCTCGAAGCCGGCGCGCGCCTCAGCAGCGACGTGGACCTCGTAGCCAGCCTCACCGAGGAACTTGGCGAGCAGGGTCGACTCCCACTCGTCTTGCTCGATGATTAGAATCCGGCCTTTTGCCACGCGCGAAAGTTAGCATGAGCCTGCCGAAACCCCGAAATTGACTACAGCTTTTCGGATAACGGCGGGCCGGCCGCGGCTTCCCCGGAAAAAGCTTCGTCTCTGGCGGGGCCGGGGCCTCTTGCCTTGTCCCGCTGTCCGGGTCGCGGTACGCGGGCGGGGTGAGTGACGAGTCATTGAAGCGCACGTCTTTGTACGAGAAGCACGCGGCCTTGGGAGCGCGCCTCGTGCCGTTCGCGGGCTGGGAGATGCCCATCCAATACAAGGGCATTTCGGTCGAGCACCAAGCAGTGCGCGAGCAGGCTGGTCTGTTCGATGTATCGCACATGGGTGAGCTCGAGCTGCATGGCGACAAAGCCCTCGAGCTCGTCAACTCGCTCGTCACCAACGACATCGCGCGCGCGGCCGACGGCCAAGCCACGTACACCTGCTGTTGTAACGAGCGCGGCACGATCCTAGACGATTTGATCGTGTATCGGCGCGCGTCGAACGACGTGCTCGTGGTTTGCAATGCCTCGAACCGCGCCAAGATCTCGGCGCATTTCGCGGCCGCCGCCCGCGGCGTATGCGAATTCAAAGACGTGAGCGACGAGACCGCGCTGCTCGCGCTGCAGGGCCCAAAGGCTCTGTCCATCCTGAGCAAGGCTGGCGTCAGCCTCGATCTGTCGACGCTCAAGACCTTTCGCTTTGCGCCCAGCACGATCGCCGGCATCGCCTGCACCATCGCCCGCACGGGTTACACCGGCGAAGACGGCGTGGAGCTCTTTTGCGCCTGGAATGACGCTCCCGCGCTGTGGGACGCGCTCATGACAGCGGGCGCAGACGCCGGCATCGAGCCCATCGGGCTGGGCGCGCGCGACACGTTGCGTCTCGACGCGCGCCTCTCGCTGTACGGCAACGAGATCGATGAAACCACCAATCCGCTCGAGGCCGGCCTCGGCTGGGTCACGAAGCTGGACAAGCCCAGTTTCGTCGGTAAAGCCGCACTCGTCGCCATCAAGGAAGAGGGCCTGAGCCGCACCTTGATCGGCTTCGAGATGACCGGCCGTGGCATCGCGCGTCACGGCTACCCGTTGCTCGACGCAGCCGGCGTCGAAGTGGGCGTGTGCACTTCAGGTGGCCCGTCCCCGACTTTGGGCAAGAGCATCGGCCTCGGCTACTTCCCGCTCGCTTCGAGCACCATCGGCACGGAAATCCTGGTCGATTGCCGAGGCAAAAAAATTCCCGCACAGATCGTGAAAACTCCGTTTTACAAGCGCAAGTGAACGGCCATAAGCCCGAGGAGACGCCCCCCGCGATGTCGAGCCCCAAAGAAGTCAAAGACGACCGCAAGTACACCAAGGATCACGAATGGGCCCGAACCGAAGGCGGAGAGCTCGTGGTCGGCATCACGGCGTTCGCCGTCGACGCCCTCGGCGATATCACGCTCGTCAGCTTGGACGTCAAAGTCGGCGACAGCGTCACGTCGGGCAAAGCCTTCGGCACGATCGAAAGCGTCAAGACGCTGAGCGATCTGTTCGCGCCCGTGAACGGCAAGATCACGCGCGTGAACGCCGCGCTCGAGAACAGCCCCGAGCTGGTCAACGAAGATTGTTGGGGCAAGGGTTGGATGATCGCCATCGCGCCCGATGCGGGTCCGAGTGAGCTCATGGACGCCACGAGCTACGCCGATCATCTCTCGCACTCGGATCACTGAATGCGCTACCTGCCGCACACGCCCGAAGACATCACGGCGATGCTCGAGACGATCGGCAAGCCGTCCATCGACGAGCTGTTTCAGAGCATTCCGGAGGCAGCGCGTTTCAATGGCGCGCTGTCGCTCGAGCCTGCCCTAGGCGAGGCCGCGCTGATGCGGCATTTGCGCGAGTTAGCGCGCAAAAACAGCGGCGCGGAGCTGCTCAGCTTCTTGGGCGCAGGCATGTACTCGCACCACATCCCGCCAGC
>DATCFJ010000271.1:0-3861 GCA_036509605.1 Polyangiaceae bacterium
TTTCGCTTG
Source organism: Polyangiaceae bacterium (assembly GCA_036509605.1). GTDB lineage: Bacteria > Myxococcota_A > Polyangia > Polyangiales > Polyangiaceae > PMG-095. The sequence continues at coordinate 10 of DATCFJ010000271.1, forward strand.
GTGTTCTCGGGGCTCGGCGCCGCGCCGTCCTCGTTGCATATCAGCACTTGGCGCAGCAGCGGCGCGTTGCTCGACGCGCTGGCCGATCCTGCGCTGGTGGCTTGGCCATGCCCACCCGGCGTGGACACGGGCTCGTGTTGGGCGACGTTCCCGCTACGCCTCACGCCGGATCGCCTGGACCGCGATTATCCCGCTGCGCGCGAGCGTTCACTCGAAGCGGAGCTTGGCAGCGAGCTGCACGTTGAGGCCGCCGGTCGAGCTCTCGGGGCCTGGCGCGTGAGCGCGCCGCATAGCCCGCCGTTCGCAGGCGTCGATCGCCTGAGCCTTAGGTTGCGGGTCCGCGTGTTGCGTCTGAGCAGAGGAGGCGCGCCAGCAGTTGGAACCGATACGGCCAGCGCGATCGCGCTCGCGCGTGCCGAAGTGCAAGCCGCCAACAAGCTTTGGGCACAATGTGGCATCGATCTGAACGGCCCTGCTGGCCCAGACGTGCAAGTCGTCGACCCGCCACCCATCGAGCTGATCGCTGTCGGCTGTGACGCCGGGCTACCGGCCAGCGGCGGGCAGATCACACTACGCGTGCAGGGCCATCGTTTACGGGTTTCGAGCGGCCCCGGGGAGCCCCCCGTGGTCGTCGCCGAACGCTTGGCGCGCGCCATTCGCGGGCTAGGCCTGACCGCGCAAGTTGGCTTGAATCAACGTACCAGCGCTGGGGTCTCAGGCGCCGTAGACGTCTTGGTGCGCGCCGCGCAAGCAAGCCGCGTGACGGTCAGCCTGGACGCGGATTCGAACGTGCCGCTGAGTAGCGATCCGACGCTGGGAGTTTGCCTGGGCGAGGTCGACTTGGGCAACGGGCTCTCGCATTTCGTGGAGAGCGACGCTGCCGCCGGCACGCTTGAGGAGCGAGCGCTGGTCAAGGCGTTCGACGACGGAGATCCGACCACGATTGAAGTGTTCATCGTGCCGACGTTCGATCAATCCGGGCGCATTGGCGAGTCGTTCATCGACGACGACGGCGCGGGCATCCAGAACACGGTGATCATCGATCGCGCTGCGCTTCGCGCCGGACCGCGCTCGTACGCTCTGGCGCACGAGCTAGGCCATATTCTGCTGGATATGCCCGGGCACCCGGACGACTACGGAGTCGATCAATCCGGCTCGTTGATGGATTCGGACGCCTCGGACGCGTCGGTGTTTGGCCCGCGTCGCCTCAGCTTGGCGGAATGCGAACGAGCTCTGCGTGAGAGCGGCCCCAAAGCCCGAGTCCCGCTGCTCTCGCCTTGGCCAGCGGCGAAAAAGCCGGACACGAAGCCCGCTACCTCGGTACGATGAGCTCTAGCTCGGTGCCCGCCGCGTACGCATAGCTGACGTAAGAGTCGAAACCGTCGACCACCACGCCGACCTTGGCGCTGGCTTCCACTCGGTGCACGCCGTCATTCTGCACGCCAGCGGACAGATTGAAGGGCGCCATCTTGTTCGGGTCGATGACCGGGAAGCTGAGCTGGCAGGCGTACACGACATACGGCGACGGACCGACCTGCATGCGGCGCGCGTCATTGGTAATGCCGTCGGCATCGCTCGGCGTACAGCCCTCGATTTCATCCACCGACCGCCCGTCGAGCACGACGCTCGCTCCACGAGGCGCGATGATGCGCACGAAGTCGAAGCTGTACTTGTCCGGCGTCAGGAACACGTACGAGCTGCGAAATTGTTCGATCGGCGGCATGATGACCAGGCTCGGGTCGCCCCCTGGCAGGCCCGTCGGCACGTTCGCGTCCTGCTGGCTGGGCGAGACACTGCCGAGTGTGATTGGGGCGTCGCTCTTCAGAGTGAAATGATGATCACTCGCGATCGTGGCGAAGGCTCCCTGCGTCGGCAGCTCGAATGATTGATACTTCCCGGACAGCGTCGTCGTCACGCGGGCGCCGGCGTTCGTCGTGGCAATCACGCGGAAGTAATCATTCTGATCGGCGGGGCCGATCGGCGCGCCGGCTCTGACCAAGGCCGCGGTTCGGCTTGGCGACACCGTGGCGACGAAGTTTTGACCAGTGGTGCGAACCGGATCGAGCTGTTCTTCGAGGTGGTCCGCGCAACACTTGCGGTCGGCGAGCTTGCTGAAATCCGGCGCGTCGCTAGCCTCACTACCGCTGAAGACGACCAGCGCCGCGTCGCTGCTGACGACCGAACCGGTGAAATCTGCGTTGAAGTCGTCCGTTTCCAAATTCAACACGTCGAACGCGCCGAGCTGGAAGTCGAGTTGCCCGCCGGCAGGCGTTTCTGGGATCGTCGTGCCGTTGCCGAGAAAGCGCGCCGTGGTGTTCACCCGCACGTGTGTGTTCGCGGTGGTCCCAACGAGCGTCAGGAATGCTCGCAAGCTAACGGGGTTTTGCGGGCTGAAGTTGGTGTCGGGGTCGCTCGAATTCGCGATCGTCTGTGGCCAGCCGAGCACGACGTACGCCGGTTCTAAATCATTGCCGATCGGAGTCAGTGCTTCGGTCGGTTTCAGTAGCGAAGCGTCGTTCGAGAATACGTTGACGTTCTCGAGCGGGTTGAACTGGAACGCCACGACCGGAAAAGTCGAACGAATGCGATAAGCGTGGCGCGTCAACGCCGTGTTCGTTCCGGTGTTGAATTCACCGTCGGGCGAGCCGTCCACCTCGCGCGGTCCGAGCCGAAATACCCGTAAGCTCATCGGCGGAATACTGGCGGTCGCAACGGAGACCGGTGCGTTGTCTCCAAGCGGCTCGCTGTCGTCTTGCTCGACCGTCACCTCGGTCGTGACGTCCGCCTGCGGGTTGCTGATCACGACTGCATACTGCTGCGCCGCCGCGTTCAAGGTGTCGTCGATCTTGGCGTTGTCGAGATCTACCGCGAAGTATTCGCAGCCCACGTTGCTGCGCCGCATCGAAGCCTGTGAGCACAGGTCCACACAGCTGCCCTCGCGACACACCTGCCGCTGGCCGGGGTTGCAGGTGTTGCCCGCCGTGGCGACGCTGCCCGTTTCGTCGCATTGCATCACGGTTTCCCCAGAGCACGAGCTCTGATTCGGCTCGCACACGGCGCACGCGTTGAGCGTCGTCGAGCAGATCAGCCCGCGGCTCGCGCAATCGTCGACCTGCTTCCAGCTCGCGCCGTTGCTACCGTCGACGCATTGCTCGAGCTCGGGAGCACAGCGCGCGCTGCCAAGAATACACACCGGGGCCGTTGCCGTCTGGCCGAGCCAGCGCTCACCCTTATCGAAGCAACCCGCCAGGGAAAGCGCCGAAGATGCCGCGCAAAGCCAGCTCGTCGCCGAGCGGCGGGCGCGTTCAGTAACTCGCGTAGAAGACATCGCTCGCGTACGCAGTCCAGCCGCGTTGTGTCGTGTCGCGATAGCGCAGCGCGCCGTAGCTGAAGTTGCTGATGTGCGCGGCGCTGACGGTGATCGTGAGCGGGCCCGGACTGAGCCCCAAATCTGGCGAAATAGCGTTCAGATCCGGAACGCTGAACGACGGGCTCGAGTCCGGAGCGACCACGGTCCACGCGACCAAACCGCCTGCGCTTTCGATGTCGTACACGACCAGGTCGACGGCAGAACCGCCCGCGGCGCGCGTGGCGCGGAGCGCGGTGCCATTCCAAGCCGTGTTTGGCGCCGGGCTCACCAAAACCGGCACTTGCACGAACTGATCGATCAGCAGGGGCGCGCTGGTGGTCGTAGCGGACACCAGTCCCACGACGGAGCGTGGCGTGCCGCCCGTTTCGCCCGTCACGGCGCGCGCGGTAGCGATGTAGCTCGTTCCGAGCAAGCTGCCGCTCAAAGTCGGCACGCCCACGAACGACAGCCCCCCGGAGAGCGGTAGTGCTCGAGAAATGTAG
>DATCFJ010000272.1:0-6877 GCA_036509605.1 Polyangiaceae bacterium
TCGAATACTTCGATCTGACCAAGATCGATCTGGTCTTGGCCGAGGCGATCCAAATAGCGTCCTGCCCTGGCTGCCCCGCCTATGACGGCCGCCGGCTGACGGAGATCGCCACCACAGAGGGCATCGAGCTCGGCGCGCTGGTAGTAAAAATTCTGAGCCTGCCCGGGGCGGAACGCACCGTGGCCATCACCTTCGTCATGGCAGAAGAGGATGTCGAGACCAACCTGCGGCATCCGCGTGTCATGGTCGGCTCGGACGGCTTGCCGAATCCCGAGGGCCGCCCACATCCACGCCTATACGGAACGTTCCCGCGTGTTCTGGGTGAATACGGCCGCAAACGCGGGCTTTTCTCGCTACAATTCGCGGTCGCGAAGATGACCAGCTTGCCCTGTGAGCGCTTCGGCCTAGCTTCCCGCGGTCGCGTCGCGGAGGGGTTCTTCGCAGATTTGCTGCTCTTCGACCCGGAGCTAATCGTCGACCGGGCAACTTTCGCTGACCCAAAACAAGCGCCTCTCGGCATCGAGCTGGTGCTGGTCAACGGCGCTGTCGCGAGTGTCGGTGGGAGTAGCACCGACGAGCGAGCCGGTCGCTTCTTGCGTTTCAATAAGTGAACGGCGGTCCCGCAAAATGGCACTCGCCCTGGCGTCGGTGTAGCATCGCGTTCATCACCCGCTGGAATGTCCGTTGATGATCGTGCGACCCGGTAGTCGAACATGGCAGAGCCGCGAGCTCTAGTCGCAGGGCGCTATGCGTTCGCCGGCTCGCTGAAGAACAGCCAAACGGTGGAACGCTGGATCGGCGTCGAGAGCGACACCGGGCGACGCGTCGTGCTGCTCGTCGCGGACGCGGGGCGGCTGACCACGCTCGACCCGGCTCGCGGGGTGAAACACCGGCATTTGACCGGCGTCATCGACGTCGTGCGCGAGGTCGACGCGGCGAGCTTGCCGAGTGGTCGTGCACTGCCGCCGGGCTTTGGCGTTGCCGTCGCCGAGTTCGTCCCGGGCAAGACGTTGCACGGCGAGTTGCTGCAGAACGGCATGAACCCCTCCAAGGCAGTGGCCTGGATTCTTCGCTTGGCGGACGCGGTGCAAGCGCTGCACTCGGCGGGCGCCGTGCACGCGGCGTTGTCGCCGCGCAGCGTGATCGCGGTGCCCGAGGGGCGAGCCATCGCGCCCGTGCTGTCGCAGCTGGTTGCGCCGGGGATTGGCGCGTTCTGTCCGCCTGAGCGTCTCAAGGGCTCGGGCGAAGCCGCCCCCGACGACGTTTGGGCGCTGCATGCCACGCTGTATGCGGCGTTGACGCGCCAAGCGCCGTTCAATGCTCCGTCGCGCGACGCGCTGCTCAAGCAGATGCTCTCCGGTCGGCCGAAGCCGTTGTCTGCGTTCGGCATCGACGAGCCCGCGCTGCAGGAGATCGTGGAGCGCGGGCTGGCCTACGAAAAGCGGGTTCGCGTTACCGAGCTCGCTGAATTCGTACAAACCTTGGACGGCTGGGAGCGCGATCCGCGCGCCATGCCGGCTAAGCGCCAGGTTCCACCGCGCCCTGCTCCGCGCAGCTTGATGGACATCGTGGGCGCCACTGGCCTCGGCAAAGATCGCGACGACGGCATCGTGATCGACGGTAGCGTCTTGCCTGACGACGAAGGCTCCGAGCTCAATCCGAAGCCGCTTGCACAAGCGACGGCCGCGCCACGCCCAAGCCCGGCCTTGGCGCCCGGCCCCGTTGCCCCGGTCCCGGCTCACGACGCGTCGGGCTCGGCTCCCAATATATTTGCCGCCGCCGGCCCGGCTCCGGTCGGCACGGTCGCGCCGGCGGCGCCGATCCAAAAGCGGCTTTCGATCAATCCGTTTGAGCGCAAGCGCTCGGTGTGGCCGCTGGTGTTGATCGCCGCCATCGCAGGCGGCGGCGGCGTGTATCTGGCCGTTGCGCCAGATGCGCCACCGCCCAAGGCCGTCGTCGAAGAGCCGGCCGCGCCGCTGCCGCAGCCGAAGCCGCCGCAGCCCGAACGCCCCAAGCTGAGCCGCGGTGAAGCGCGAGATGCGTGCGTGGCTTCGTACTTCGATCCGGGCGCCTTCGGCGCCACCCAAAGCTTCTCCTTCGTGTGCGAAGACGGAGATTTTCGCGAGGTTGCCAGCCGCCTGCAGCAGCTGGCTCGGCCAGTGGTGCCGAGCACTGACGCTGGCGCCGCGCTGGCCGTGGAGACGCCTCACGCCGACGCGGGCGCGCACGGCTCCGGGCTGGATTGGTACGAGCTGCCCGCCTCGGCCATCATCCGTAAGTCTTGTTGCGACGGCGCGACGCCGATCACGCTGCCCGAGACGCCAGGCTGGTGCGAGCAGCTTCAAACGGTGGTTCGCCGCATCGCGGACGACAGCGGTAAAGCTGGGGATCTCGCGCCGGACGCGCGCAGCTTCGACAAATCCGTGGCTTGCCTGTTCGCCAACAAGGTGGCCCGCGCCTATGCCTACGAAAAGGCTCCGAGCGAGGCGAATCGCGCTGCTTTTCAGCAATTTCTGAGTCGCGCCGCGATCAGCGAAGCGCGGCGCTGAGCGTGCTCGGCCATGACGCGCATCGTCATTCTCGACGCTTACACGGTCAACCCGGGCGACAATCCGTGGACGCCGCTCGCCGAGCTCGGTGAGCTCTCCACATACGATCGCACAGCAGCGAGCGAGGTCGTGACCCGCGCTGCACAGGCTGACGTCGTGCTCACCAACAAGACGCCGCTCACGCACAACGCCCTCACGCAATTGCCCCAGCTGCGCGGTGTCGCGGTGCTCGCCACGGGCGTAAATATCGTGGACGTTGCGCAGGCCACCGCGCTCGGGATCCCAGTCTGCAACGTGCCCTCGTACAGCACCGCCAGCGTGGTTCAACACACGATCGCGCTGCTGCTCGAGCTGTGTCACAAGGTCTCTTTGCACGACGCCTCGGTGCACGCCGGGGATTGGCAGCGCTCGCCGGATTTCTCGTACTGGAAGAGCCCGCTCTTGGAGCTCGCGGGCAAAACGCTGGGCGTCGTCGGCTACGGCGCCATCGGTCGGCGCGTGGCCGACACGGCACGCGCGCTCGGCATGAGCGTGTGCGCGGCTCAGCTCAGCTCGAGCCCCGCGCTGGACGGCGTGCCGCGCCTCAGCCTAAACGAGCTATTTCGAAGCGCAGACGTGATTTCCCTGCACTGCCCACTCACGACGCAGACCGAGCGGCTCGTTTCCGCCGAGCGCCTCGCGCTGATGAAGCCCAGCGCGTTCTTGATCAATACGGCTCGCGGCGGCTTGATCGACGAAGCGGCGCTGCGCGTCGCGCTCGATTCCGGTGTGCTCGCGGGCGCCGGGCTCGACGTGCTTTCGACGGAGCCCCCGAGCCCAGATCATCCGCTGCTCAGCGCCAAAAACTGCGTGCTCACTCCGCACTTGGCCTGGACCAGCCTGCCCGCGCGGCAGCGCCTTCTGGCGACGACCGTGGACAACGTGCGTGGCATCCTTCTGGGGAGCCCCATTCACGTGGTGAATCCCGGGTATGCGAGCGCCGCTCTTTAGCGTCTCTCAGGCGTTCTGGGGTTCTCGAGCCTCGCGATCTGCTGCTGCGATACGTCGGCGCGCTTTGCCACCTCCGCCTGCGACAGCCCAAGCTCAGCTCGTCGCTGCCGAATCAACACGACCGCCGAGAGGTGCGAGATCGAAGACTGCGTGCTGACTCCGCACTTGGCCTGGACCAGCCTGCCCGCGCGGCAGCGCCTTCTGGCGACGACCGTGGACAATGTGCGTGGCATCCTTGCGGGGAGCCCCATTTACGTGGTGAATCCCGGGTATGCGAGCGCGGCCGTTTAGCGTCTCTCCAGCGCGCTATCAGCTGACGCGCTTCGTCTTCTTGCGCAGCTTGGGGCTGCTCTACTTCGTGGGCTTTCTGACGTTGCTCTGGCAATGGCGGCCGCTGCTCGGCTCCGATGGCTTGTTGCCCGCGGGCTCGTTCCTCGTGCGCGTGCGTGAGCAGCTGGGCTCGTTCGCCGCTGCGTTTTGGCGTTTGCCGAGTTTGTTCTGGTGGGGATCTAGCGACGCCGCGCTCGGGCTGTCGGCTTGGCTTGGCCTCGGCCTCTCGTTGCTCGTGGTCGCAGGTTTCGCGAACTCTGCGATTTTGGCGGTGCTCTGGGCTCTCTATCTCTCGTTCGTGCATGTGGGGCAGATCTTCTACGGCTACGGCTGGGAGTCGCTGCTCTGCGAAACGGGTTTCTTGGCGATCTTCTTGGCGCCCGCGTGGTCCGCGAGGCCGTGCGCTGGCAGCGTACCCTGGCCCGTGATTTTGCTGCTGCGTTGGCTCGCGTTCCGCGTGATGTTTGGCGCGGGCTTGATCAAGATCCGCGGCGACGCCTGCTGGACGGACCTGACCTGCCTGGACTTTCACTACGAGACGCAGCCCGAGCCCAACCCGCTGAGCGCGGCGTTTCATCACCTGCCTAGCGCGGTTCACCACTTCGGCGTGCTGTTCAATCACTTCGCCGAGCTGGTGGTGCCGTTCGGGGTGTTTGGGCCCAAACGCGTTCGTTACGCGGCAGGCGCGATAATCGTGCTGTTTCAGCTGTGTTTGATCGCCAGCGGCAATCTGTCGTTTCTCAATTGGCTGACGATTGCCATCACGTTGTCGTGCTTCGACGACGAGCTATTTCGCCGATTCACCCCCAAACGAGTGCTCGCGCGGCTCAGGGCACAGCCCGCGCCGCTCGGGCGCGCCCGCCGCATCGTGACTGGTGTGCTGCTGACCGCCGTCGCATTGTTGAGCCTGAACCCGGTCGTGAACATGCTGTCGCCCAGGCAGCGTATGAACGCGGCGTTCGACCCGTTCGACTTGGTCAACACCTACGGTGCGTTCGGCAGCGTCAATCGCATCCGGAACGAGGTAGTCTTGGAGGGCACTGCCGACGAATCGATCGACTCACGCACCCGCTGGGTCGCCTTCGAGCTGCCGTGCAAGCCCGGTGACCCTGCGCGGCGGCCGTGCCTCGCGGCGCCCTATCAGTACAAGCTCGATTGGCAGATGTGGTTTGCGTCGTTCAGCTCGGCAGCGGCCGAACCCTGGTTCATTCACTTGGTTTCCAAGCTGCTGCACGGCGACCCCGTGGTGGACACTTTGTTTGCCTCGCAGCCGTTCCGAGGCCACCCGCCGCGCTACGTTCGCGCGCTGTTCTACCGCTATCAATTTTCGGAGCCCGGCCAAAGCGGGGTTTGGCAGCGACAATTGCTCGGCGAATATCTGCGCCCCGTTGCGCTCGGCGATAGCGAGCTCGAGGCCTATCTGGCCGAGCACGGCTTCCGCGAGTAAAACCGTGCGATTGCGCGTACGCTGCCGCGCGTCGTGCTGAGCTCCCTCCCGCTTGCTCAAGCTCCTGGCTCCGCCCGCCCTCCTCGAAGAACAGCCGCCGTCCAGCGCCAATCTGCCGTCCCGGTTGCGGCAGCGCCAGGGTATCGACCCGTAAGCCGCACGAAGCGCCGAGTCCACCGAGGAACCGTCAACGAACCGCTCTTAAAACTGACCGATTTTCCTTTCTTGATGGTCACGCGTTGCGCCGCGCGCCGTCACAGCCTTCGGCGACACTGTTCGGGGAGACCTGCCTAACCGCCAAGCCGCCAAGGTCGCCAAGTCGCTCAGAGCGTCCAAGGCAGCAAGGGGGATTGGGGTTGCGCAGGTCGCGGAGCTCAAGCACGCCGTTCACGGCTTCTTGCGAATTCCGTGACGAGAGGCGCCGCCCGTCACGAGCCACCACCCTTGGCGATCTCGGCGACTTGGCGGTTCGGCTCTCTCTCAAGCTCACTCGGACGCCGAAGGCTTTGACGTCTGCGACGGGCTCGGTGACCATCAATAATCCCTTCCTCGCTGCGGCCCCGCGCGGCGGGATCAGCCCGCGTGGCAGCAACTTTCGGGGCGTTTTTCCGCGCAATCCTGACCTGAGCGCACACGCCAGATCTGCCGCGTGCAGCGACTCGAACAGCTCCTCACCGACAGGCCGCCGCACGAATCCTTGGCGCTGAAGTCATAACTGTCGCCACATTGGGCCGGAGGGGTGTCGTCGTCCGGGCCATCACAGCAATCGGCGGGATCGCAGGTCTTACACTCGCACATCTGAGTGTGCGCAATGCTGTCGCCAGGTTTCGGTGGCGGGTGAAGCACTCCTGTCCCGAATAACGGACCTGTGTCGTGTGCCGGTCCGCTACACGCACTGCCGATTGCGGCAATTGTGACGAGCACAGACAAGCCACGTAGTACTATTGGCAGTCGCGCGCCGCGCCGGGAGAGGCGAACTGTAAAGCTCGGGTGTAAACCCTGCACAACGGGATTCGACACGCGCTGCTCCTTCAGGCTTGGCTGAAGCATAGCTCGATGCGTTGAGGCCGTGATTGGCCGAACGGCTGTCCCCGATTGGGGCATTCGGCAAGCATTCGGGCCGCCGAGTCCGATCCTGCGCGAAGCTTGGTTTTGAGGCTTGTTTCGTGCATTGTGTTGTCACAGATGGGTGATTCGGATCTGCAGGCGTGGGAGGCGTTCTTTACGGCCGCCAGTGACCCGTGTTTTTTGATCTTCGCCCGCGACGACGGCCAGTTCGAGTTGTCGCGCGTCAACGACGCGTGGGAATGCGCGACTGGTATTCCACGAACGACCGTGCTGGGCTCCCTGGCAGATTCGTATTTGTCTCTGGAGCTGGCAGAGCGCGCTGTAGCGCGCATGGCCGAGTCGCTATTACTCCAGGCACCCAGTGAGTTCGAAGAGGAGCTGGAATTCCCGACCGGCAAGCGAGTTTGGAAGACTCGGCTCGTGCCGTGGAAGGCAGGTGGTCGGCAATACCTGGCCGGCTTCGCACGAGACGTCACCGAGCGCGTGGCGGCCG
>DATCFJ010000273.1:0-5635 GCA_036509605.1 Polyangiaceae bacterium
CCGGCGCGTTCGGCGGCTCGGCCTCGGGCACCTTCCAGCTCACGCTCACTTTGGGCTCGGAGGCTTCCGGACCCACGACGGTGACGCTGGAGAATTTCCAGTTGGAAACGCTCCAACGAGACCCGCTCGTTCCGGTGCTCGCGCTCGATCAGGCAACGACGCCGGTGGTCATCAACAAGGGCGAGAGCAAGACTCTGACCCTCACGTTCACCGATCAGCAACTGGACCACGACGCGGCTTGCGCGGGCTCAGTCGATATCCGCGGCTCGGTCAGCGATACCCTAAAGGGTGGCACCGATCCTGTCGCGAGCAGCCCGATCACACCGGGCTGCAGCTAAACTATTTGATCGCCGGACCGCGCGCGGGCGTCGCGTCGTGCACGCGAAACGTGCTCGACTCGGGCGGCTGCGATTCGGACTCTGCGGCAGGTCGTGGCGGTGCTGAGGTGCGCAAAATGCGCTCCACTTCCGCGCTGAGCGAGCCGGAATTCTGCCGAATGACTATCGGACGGCGCGACGGCGGAGGTTCTTCTGCCAGGACCTCTTCCTGGGGCAGATAGCGCGCGCTGATGGTCGAGCGATCCGCGACATTTTCGGCGGAGAGCTTCAGCGCGTCTGCGCCGACTTCGCGCGCGAAGCGCTCGGCTGCGATGATCGCGCCGATGGTCAGGTGACGTAGCGCGCGCGTGGCGCGCGAATGGCCCGTGACGCCGACGCTCAGCGAGAACCCGGCTTGGTTGCGACGGAGCTCGAACACGAGCGGCACGCCGACGAACGGGTGCTCGAGGAACGCTTGCAGGCGCGCGACCGTGCCTTGCAGGTCTCCCGCGCGCGCGACGCTGCCGCCCTGCGCTAGGACACGCGCAGCTAAGTCGGTGCCGATGCTTTCGAGCAGCTTGCCGGAGCCGTCGCCGAGCAGGCTGTCGACCGACAGCAAGATCTCTTCGCCTTCGTCGAGGGGGACGCTGTCCACCGCGGAGCTCGCCCGTAAGCGGTCGAGCGAAGCGTGCGTCGCTAGCCTAGGGGGCAGCTTGGCGCGCAGGCCCGTTATGGCTGGGGATCCGAGTTGTCGCTCGGCCGCCTCGAACACATTCCTCAGAAACCAGCTCCTGAGCTCGCCTGCCACTTGATCTCCCCGATCCAATCCTGCTCGCTCGCAGGGCCGCCAACGTTTGGCGGAATCCCGTCAGCTTACTCCTCTTCGCGCGAACGGCGCGACTCGAAAAGAACCGAAATCTGCGTCCCAGCGCGCTCGTGCGCAACGCGGCTTCTGCTCGATAAACCGCGGGATTAATGGGGATTCCCATGTAGGCGGGCGGGTCTCGCCAGGGCGCTGCGCGGCGGGCTTCCGTTAGGCTCGTAACGCCTGCTCTAGGTCGCGCAGCAGATCATCGGTGTCCTCGATGCCTACGGCCATGCGCACCAGGGCTGGATCAATGCCTATTGCGGCGAGCTGTTCTTCGGACAGCTCCGAGTAACTCATGATCGCTGGTTGTTCGATCAGTGATTCGACTCCGCCTAGCGAAGCGGCAATTTTCGGAATCTTCACGGCGTCGATCAAGCGCGACGCGGCGGCGCGGCCGCCTTTGACGATGAAGCTCACTACTCCGCAGCCACCGCGCATCTGCGAGCGCGCGATGGCGTGTGAGGGGTGACTCTCGAGCATCGGATAGAACACGCGTTCGATGCGCGGCTCGGCCTGCAGCATGCGCGCAATGGCGAGCGCGCTCTCGTTTTGACGTTGCACGCGCACCCCGAGCGTCTTGATCCCGCGTGCGATCAGGAATGCCGCGTGCGGGTCGAGCACGCTACCGAATACGCCGCGCGCGTCGCGCAACAAAGACACCAAGTGTTGTGGCCCCACGATTACGCCGCCCAATACGTCGTTGTGCCCAGACAGGTACTTGGTTGCGCTGTGCACGACCAGATCGATCCCGAACTCGAGAGGTCGGCAATTGATTGGCGTCGCGAATGTGGAGTCGACGAGCGTGCGGATCCGGCCGCGCGCTTTGACCAGCGCTGACAGCTCTTTCAGATCGACGCAATAAAGGTACGGGTTGGTCGGGGACTCGGCGATCACCAGGCGCGTGTTGTCTTTGAGCGCAGCGGCGAGCGCGTTCAGATCACCCGATGGCACGATGCTGTGCTCGACTCCGAAGCGAGCCAAGCTCTGCGTCACCAATTGCCGCGTGCGGCGATAGCCGTCGCGGAACAGGACTACGTGCTCGCCGGCTTTGACCAAGGACAGCACGGCGGTCGCAATCGCAGCCATCCCGCTGGAGAAGGCCACGCCGGCTTCGCCAAGCTCCAGATCGGCGACGCGCCGCTCGAGCTCGCACACCGTGGGGTTGCCGTAGCGCCCATACTCTTCGCGCCCCGGATCCGGATCCTCGCCGCGCATGTAGCGCTCGAGCTCGGCGGTGTTGGCGAACGTGAACGTGGCAGTCGCTTCGATGCTCAGCGCCAGGGCGTTGTGCGGGCGGCCCGCGGGAACGCCCGCGTGCACGCTGTCCGTGGAACTGGCGACGGTTTTCTTATCGGCGCTCATCAGGTGCTTTCGACCTTTTTCGGATCGGCTGGTGCTCGTAGCATAAAATGCGCCAGAAATTGAGTTTTCCGCGGGATTGTCGCCCCCACCGGGACTTATTCCCGACTTGTCCCACCGGGAATCCCGGGTATAACCCCTGGGACACAAAACCCCGGCATCCGCTACTGTCGCGGCAATTCCGGCCCGGAGATCCCTGATGAGCGTCGCTACGACTTGGAAACAGAAACTAGCTGGCCAGGTGCGCGAAGACTGGGCGCGCGAGATCGACATTTACGAGACGCAGATCGAGCTCCGCAAGAAGGGCAAGATCGAAGAAAAGCTGTTCGCCGAGACGCGCCTCCGCCGCGGGACTTACGGCCAGCGCTACGACAACGGCCAACGCCACGACGGTGAGAAGACGCAGACGCTGCCCTTCCCCTCGGGTGAGCTGACCAAGGGCCCCGTCACTATGTGGGACGCGCCCGGCATGCAACGCATCAAGATCCCGTTCGGCAAGTTGAGCGCGGAGCAGCTCGATGCGCTCTCTGAGCTCGCGGAAGAGTATTCGGATCAGATCCTGCACGTGACCACGCGCCAGGACATCCAGCTCCATTTCATTCACATCGAGGACACGCCGGACATCATGCGGCGCTTGGCTGCAGTCGGTATCACGACCCGCGAAGCGTGTGGCAACTCGGTGCGCAATGTCACTGCTTGCCCGTACGCCGGCGTGTGCAGCACCGAGTCGTTCGACGTGACGCCGTACGCGAACGCCATCACCTTCTTCCTGCTCGGCCACCCCGATGCCCAGGATTTCGGCCGAAAGTTCAAGATCGCGTTCTCGGGTTGCAAGGACGAGCCCTGCGGTCTGACGAACTTTCACGACATGGGCGCGATTGCGCGCACGCGCGTCGTGAACGGCGAGCTGAAGCGCGGCTTCGAGTATTGGGTGGGTGGGGGCCTCGGCGCAGTGCCCTATCCGGCCACGCTGTTCGACGAGTTCCTGGCTGAAGAGGAGCTCTTGCCGATGACGCAGGCCATCTGCCGCGTGTTCGCGCGGCTCGGCGAGCGCGACAACCGCGCGCGTGCGCGCATCAAGTTCCTGATCAAGAAGCTCGGCGCGGAGGAGTTCAAGCGCTTGGTGCTCGAAGAGCGCAGCAAGCTGCGTCCGGACGAGCGCTGGATCTCGTTCTTGAACGATCTGCACGTCACCGACGAGAAGCCGCTCAGGCCCGCAGGCGCGTTGCCGCCCGGTCCGTACCCCGACGGCTTCGACGCCTGGCGCAAGACCAACGTTCACCCGCAGAGCCAGAAGGGCTACTCGACGGCTAAGGTCACGCTTCCGCTCGGTGATTTCACGCCCGCTCAGGGCCGCGCTCTGGCGGACATCGCGCGTCGCTTCACGGGTGATTCGATGCGCGCCACGGTCGAGCAGAACCTGCTCTATCGCTGGGTCTCGGACGCGGATTTGCCGGCGTTTTACGCCGAGGTCGCGCGCACTGGCCTGGGCGCCGCGGGTGCCGATGGCATCACAGACGTGACGTCATGCCCGGGCACAGACACCTGCAAGCTCGGCATTTCGTCGTCGCGCGGGCTGGCGACCGAGCTGCACAAGCAGCTCAGCGTGCTGAGCGACACGCTCGACCCGGCCGCGCAAGAGCTGCACATCAAGTGCAGCGGCTGCTCGAACTCGTGCGGTCAACATCACGTGGCCGACATGGGCTTCCTCGGTGTCAGCCGCAACATGAACGGTCGTCGCGTGCCGCACTTCCAGCTGGTGATTGGCGGCCAATACAAGAACAACGCGGGCTCGTACGGCTTGGCCATCGGCGCCATCCCGTCCAAGCACGTGCCCAAAGCCGTGAAGACGCTCACCGATCGCTTCGTGAACGAGAAGCAGCCGGACGAGACGTTTCAAAAATTCGTGGCGCGCATCGGCAAGAAGGAAATCCGCAAGCTGGTCGACGAGCTGAGCGTGATCCCGAGCTACGAGCAGGACCCGAGCTACTACTCGGATTGGGGCGACCCGCGCGAGTACACGATCGGGGATTTGGGCGTCGGCGAATGCGCCGGTGAGGTCGTGCCGCTCGTGCAAGTTGGGCTCGCAGGTAGCGAACGCGAGGTGTTCGAGGCTCAGCTGTTGCTCGACGAAGGCAACAGCCAGGGCGCGGCCGCTCGCGCATTCAGCGCCATGGTGCAAGCGGCCCAAGCGCTCACCCGCGAGAAGAATTCGTTCCTCGGCGAGGGCGTGGACGAAATCGTCAGCGAGTTCCGTAGCCACTACTACGACACCAAGCTGTTCTTCGATCCGTTCTCGGGCGGCAAGTTCGCGCACTACTTCTTCCGCGCTTACGAGCACCAAGGTGAAGCGGGCGCATCCAAAGAGGGCGCCCATCAATTGATCGAAGAGGCTCAGCTCTTCGTGGAAGCCGCACACCAGTGCTACACGCGCATCGCGGGCGCTCTGCCGTAGTCGTCGGGGGATTCTCCCCCGCACCCGCTGAAATGAATTCAGCGGGGCCTCACCCCCGAGTTTGGGGCCCCGGCCCCAAACGAGCTGCCTCAATCGAGAACCACCATGCTTTCTGAACGCCTGCAGCTGAAACTCTTCTTGGAACCGAGCGCGCACTTCGAGCTCGAAGCGCTGATCCCGGTTTTTCACCGCTTCATTCGCGATCAGGTCATCAAGGAGTTGATGATCGACGTCGTCGACTACAGCCACGTGCCCAACGGCCCGGGGGTGGTGCTGATCGGCCACTCCGCGGACTACTACGTGGGCGCGTTGGATGGCGCTTACGGGCTCGTTTACAGCCTCAAGCGCGGCGGTCCCGACGCGGATGCGCGGCTGGAGGATTCGCTCAGGCGCGTGGTCAACTTTGCGCGGCTGCTGGAGCAAGAAAGCGGCTTGAATTTGCGCTTCAAGAGCGGTGAGCTCAGCCTGCGCTTGACTGATCGGCTGCATGCGCCGAACGACGACGCCTCATTCGCGAGCGCTAAGGCGGAGGTCGAATCGCTGTTTGGTCGCGTGTATGGCGGCACGGTCCTGGTGCAGCGCTTGCCGGAGGCACGAGGTCCGCTCGGGCTGGGCATCAAGGCTGGCACCTCGCCG
>DATCFJ010000274.1:0-3057 GCA_036509605.1 Polyangiaceae bacterium
TCGCCGGCTCCTCTGAGCACGCCGAGCCGGCGCGGCTGCTCGACGCCGCGCTGCGGGAGGGGCCTGCGCACGCCTACCTCTTCCACGGGCCGGCCGGTGTCGGCAAGCACGAGGTCGCGCGTACCTTCGCCCGCGCGCTGCTGGGAACCGAACGCGAGTTCCATCCCGATCTCTACGAGCTCGACGCGCTCGGCGAGATGATCCGCATCGACGCGATCCGCGAGCTGCGGCGCGACCTTCACATGCGCCCGTTCGAGGCCGATCGGCGTGTCTACTTGATCCAGCGCGCGCATCTGCTGAACGCGGACGCCGCGGATGCGCTCCTGAAGGATCTCGAGGAGCCGCCCTCCTACGCGGTGATCGTGCTGATCGCCGACGATCTCGGTCCGCTGCCGGAGACGATTCGTTCGCGCTGCCAGCTGGTGCCGTTCCGGCGGCTGTCGGAGCGGACGATGCGCGAGCTCGTCGATGCCCGTGCGCCCGAGCTCGACGAGGAGGCGCGTGCCGCGCTGGCCCGGGTTGCCGCGGGACGGATCGACCGGCTGGAGCGTCTGCTCGACCCGGCCTCTCGCGTCCGGCGCGATGCGCTGCTCGAACAGGCGCGCGCTCCGTACCGGGCCGAGCGCTTCGATCCGGTTGCTGCCGCCGCTGTGCTCCTGGAGAACGCCCAGGCGCGCGGCGCCGAGGCGCGTGCGACCGAGGAGGCGCGGATCTCCGAGCTCGACCTGTCGGCCCGCGACGCAGACCAGCGCGTCAAGCGCGCCGCCCGCGGCGCCGAGCGCGAGGAGCTGCTCGCGCAGCTCGAGGAGCTCGGTGCCTGGTACCGCGACCTGGTCGCCGTCGCCGTCGGCGCCGAGAGCGCCGCGATCCATCTCGACAAGCTCGCCGAGCTGCGCGACGACGCCACCCGCGAGCGGATCCAGGGCGCCGAGCGCGCGGCCGAGGCTGTACGTGAGACGTGGCGGTCGCTCGAGGAGCTGAACCTGGCCCCGCAGCTCGCGTTCGAGGCGCTCTTCGTGCGCCTTGCGCGCGAGCTCCGGACGTGAGAATCGCCGCAGCCGCGCGGCTACACTAGGCCCGCTGTTCGTGTGTCAGCAGCGCCGACGTAGCTCAGTTGGTAGAGCACTTCACTCGTAATGAAGGGGTCGGGAGTTCGAGTCTCCCCGTCGGCTTCATTCAAGGCCTACGCTTTGCAGGCGTTTTGCGTTCCTTGGTGCAGGGACGCGATGAAGTGCACAGCCAGACATCAAACGAACGTCAAACGCGCCGTTTGTCTGGACTTTGTCCGACCGGTCCTCTACGGTCCGTGTGCGACCGACAGTGGGCCACCCCCTAGGGGCGACCCCTTCGGCCGCTTTTTCGTTCACGGAAAGATCTTGAGACCCACGATCTGTCCGTTCGCTGGATTCACCGGGAGGCGCTCGCGGAGCCTGTCCCATTCCGGAGAGACGCCTGGTGCCCAGATGTTGCGACCGCTGAGCCGGAGTGAGCGGTTGCACCACCAGGCTGCTACGTCTGCGATCTGCAACATGCATGAGTAGTGGGAGGGCACGAAGAAAGCCGTCTCGACCAAATGCTGGATTGATTGCCAGCCCGTACCACCCGAGCGGTACCGCGCGTGTGCCTCGCGAATGGTCTCCTCCTGACCCTTCGCTTCGTCAGCGACGATCATCCCGACTTTGTCTTGCCGTTGGTCGAGGAAATGGTCGAAGCGCTCGATCATGAACTTGTAGGTGAGGAACTCTGGCTGCTCAGGGGAGATGTACCGAGCGAGGTGCGCGGCTTTGTCAACGACCATCATGAAGAGGGTCAGGTTGTGCGCCTCAATCACGTCGAGGACGGCGACCACGAGTTGCTCTCGGATCGCCCGAGGGGTGCCCGCGAAGAACCGCTTGCCATTCCAGATATCCGTCATGTGGAGTTCCCACTTCGGCGGCCGGGGCGGAGGGAGCAGCGCGTCGATGCGAGCCATGAGGTCAACCTCAACCGCTTGCCAACGCTGGTCATGGACCACGACGCCGCCGAGTACGTGCCACGGCTGGCGTGGATCACGAAGGCCCGACTTACCCGATTCGTCCGTATAGAGGAGAAACACTTAGTCGGCAATCGCCAGTTGTAACTGCTCCGGCGGCGAAATCTCGCTCGCGCGAGGGAGCTTTGGTGGCTTCACCAGTGCATCAAGGTTCAGGTGTCCATCCCCGTCGTCAAATAACTCGAGCGCCTCGCGAGTGATGCGCGCCACGTCTTCAGCGGAGCGTTCCTTGACTCGTTCAGCCAACACGAGCGACGCCCGAAGAAACCGTGCGCAAAAGTCAGGGATCCCCGTGACCCGGTGCCAGAACTCATCTGATCCGAGAACCTGAACGCCCGGCTCATTCCGAATGTCGCCGGTCTTATCGCGACCGAACAAGACGGCGATGTAAAGCTCGACAAGCCGCAGGTGTGTCCGCAGCGGGCGGGCAGCTCTTTTGAGCGCGTCAACGTCAGCCTTGCGTCCGCCTGAGTTCTTCGTATCGCTTGAGGCTTGAATGGCATAAAGGCTGACGACGTTGTTGTCCCCCTCCACTTGCAGGTCAACGCCGCTTCCGGGCTTGATGCCACCGCTGACGATGCACGCCACTTCTTCCTGGAACTTCCCCAGGTGGGTCTCGAAGGACGAGGTCTCTCGATCTGCGAGAACAAGTTCGACCCACTCCGAGACCGAACGTGTACCGCGGGCTGTATAGATCATCGGGTTGCGCTTCGCGAGCTTGCGACCGTTGAGCGCCTTGAGATTGCGCTCTAGCGGATCAGCGATGAGGGCGTCGAACGCGCTGACGATTCGATCCGCTTGGTCGTAGGTAACGCCAAGGACCATCTGGATTTCTGCGACGACTCGCGCACGAGAAACAGGCGCGAGGAGGTCGCTCAGCATCTCCCGCTGCGCGCTGTCTAGAGACAAGGGACCAGATTGTGGGGATGGACCGCGCATAGCGCAAGGTCCTTCATGGCGCTGAGCAGGGAAAAGAGCGCCGGGTGCTTCCACGGAACCTAGGCGCGGTCGAACTCCCGGCGCTC
>DATCFJ010000275.1:0-2345 GCA_036509605.1 Polyangiaceae bacterium
CAGGCGGGCGCCGGCACTACAACCGTAGCGCCGCCCATGCTCGAACCGCCGCCGGGGCTTGCACCGCCCGCGCTTGCGCCACCCGCCTGATCGAAGCGTTGCGGATCTTCCAGATTCGCGGGGCAGCCGGCGAGAGCCAACAGGCTGCCAGTACCGAGCACACCGAAGCAGGCGAGCGCAACGCGCTGCAGACTGAACGCGCCGAAGGGGCGCCGTGTCGGCTGGGCCTCCCGTGCACTGGATTGCGCGTCGAGCGCGGGTTGGGAGTCGGATTGCCGCTTACGATTTATGTGCACAGGGGCCTCGGAGCCTAACATCACCACGGCCAGGCGAGTCCAGCCAGAAGTGACGCTAGGGATTTGTCGTCTAGTTGTGTCACGAGCGTGTGCTTTTGCGCTGACAAAAAGGGTCAGGAATCTTCGGAATTACCGTGTCGGATTGTGCGCGACTTGCTGGGCCAGCACGGCGAGCGGAGTGGGTCGATCCGTTTGTTTCGTTCGCCGCTCCGCTGGCGACGCTGGCGGTATAATTTTTTACGACCCTTGTTCGCGAATCGGGGGCGTTTGTCAGCAATTTTTGCGCGGCTCGGCGCACCTGGTGCGAGCCGAGATAACGGAGTCGGTTGAGACGTACACATTGTGTCGATCCCTACGCGAGTGCCTACGCTGTCAGTCTCAACCGCGGTCCGGTGGCCGCAAGCGGCGGCCGGCTTCGCTGCGGATCCGCGCTCGATCCAGCTTGCCTGACGTCAGACGCGGCAGTGCTTCGAATACGCATAGCGCGCGTGGCTGCTTGTATGACGCCAAGCGCTGGTTCAGCGCGGCGAACAGCGTTCGCTCGTCGAAACCGGCAAGGTTCGTCGGTTCGACGGCCACGGCGACTCGCGCACCAAACTCCGAATCCGAAACGCCGAAGACCAACGCCGCATTCAAGCCGCCGCACGAAAGCAGTGCGTGCTCGACCTCGCTCGGGTCGATGTTCTCGCCGCCGCTGACGATGAGCTCGCTCGCTCGCCCAAACACGAACAGGCCGTGCTCAGGGTCGAGCTCGCCGCGATCCCCCGTGTTGAAGAAACCGTCCACGTCGAACGGCGAGGGTGCGCCGAGGTAACCGCTGAACAGCGTCGAACCGCGAGCTTCGATAAGTCCCTGACTGATACGCAGCTCGACTCCGGGCAGCGGGAAGCCGCTACTGACCACGCCGTTTCTCACGGCTACGTACGCGGGCAGCGGCAGTGCCAGCGTGCTGACTTGCGAGCACGTCTCGGTGAGTCCGTAGCTGGTCAACACAGGTAGGCCGCGCGCCCGCGCTTCCGCGAACAGCTCTTCGGAACAGGCTTGACCGCCTAGAAGTAGCGCGCGGATCGGCGCTTGCTGCGCGATGTCCGGCGCCTCGCGTAGCAGGCGTGCAAGCACCGGAGGCACCAAGGAGAGCAGCGAGACGCGCTCTCGAACGAGCGTTTGCGACAGCTCGGGTAGGGCATCGAGCAGGCCGCCGTTGCCAGCGCGAAACACCACACAAGGACGTCGCGCCAATAAGGAGCGCACCACTACCGACAGGCCGCCGACATGCGATAGCGGCAAACACAGGAGCGCGCGATCCTCGCTGCGAGCTGGAATGCGCTGGGCGTCCGCACGGGCCAACGAAAGGAACGCGCGCTGACTCAGCTGGACCAGCTTGGGCGTACCCGTGGAGCCCGATGTTGCCACGAACACCAGCGCGCGTTCCGCGGGGATCGGCACGTGAGCCCATAGCGCGGCTCCAGCGACTCGAGCTGGGCTGGTTTGACCTGGGTCAATCAGTGCTCGAGCCCGGCTCGCTTTCAGTAAGACTTCGCGCTCCGGCTGCGTGAGCCGCGGATGAATCGGAAGCACAGGCACACCGAGCGTGAACAGTGCGTACAAGAGCTCGAACATCGGCAAGCTGCCGTCGACGAGCAGCGCCACTGGTCTTGAGTCGTGCTCCGTAATGCCCAGCGCGGAGAGCTCGGCGCAACGCGCAGCGGCCCGCTGGGCAAGCGCGAGGAAGCTCAGCCGAACACCGTCACAAAACAGCGCTTCCGCCTGCGGGGCATCGCGAGCGGCTTCGAAGATGGAGAGCGTCAAGCGGAGCCCCGCCGGTCACCGAAGCCCGCTTGGGACCACGGTTCGAGGATAGCGCCCGAGAAAAGCGGCTGCGGCAAGTGTTCGAGGCGCGCTCCTTCTAGATCGAGCCCATGAGCCAGCGTCTTGCTGCCAATGCTGAGTGCCAGTGCCGCGCTGAGCGCAAGGCCCACGGGGCCTTCGAAGGCATGCGACAACACCACCTCGGCGCCGATGCGCGCTGCGACGTCAGCCCACGCGCAG
>DATCFJ010000276.1:0-5559 GCA_036509605.1 Polyangiaceae bacterium
GCCCCAACACAGCAGCGTGTGGTCCGTGCGCACCACGCACGCGCCGCCATAGGACGCAGCGAGGTCCGTCACGTTGTTGAGAAAGGTGTCCGCGTCGATTCGGACGCGCGTCGGCGAATCCGAAGTATAGCCGGCAGAGGCAGGGTCGCCGATGCCGAGCTTGCCGCCGTTGTTGTCACCCCAGCAGTACACAGCGCCGCCATCGTTCGAAGTGAGCGCGCAGCTGACCGAATAGCCCGCCACGACTTTCAACACCGTACCCGGTAACACAATATCGACGGCTGGATATGCTTCGGCCGGAGCGGTGCCGGTTTGGCCCCAGCACCGCACCTTGCCGTTGGTCAACGCGCACGCATGCGCGTTGCCGACCGAGACCTGCGTTACGCCGGTGAGCGCCGGGCCATTGAGGGAAGTCGTGATTTTGGTCGCAAAGGGAACCGCGCTGCCGGTTGGCTGAATCATATATCCCGCGTTGTAACCCCAGCAGTACGCAAACCCTGTGCTGGTCGCCGCGCACGTGGCGGGCGCCGCCTGGTAGGTCATCGCGTCCGAGCCGACGCTGACTACATCGCTCAGGTAAGTGGTGGCGTCGGTCTTGACCAGAGTGCCCGCGAGCGGCGTGAATGGGCCGTTGAGCACGCCGTTGCCGAGCTGACCGCTGTTGTTACCGGTTGTCGGATCGGCGACGAGCGACCAGCAGCGCACCTGCCCCGAATCGAGCGCCGCGCAACCGTGGTACAGCGAGCCCATGATGTCTGTGATGCCGTGCAGCGGCATGCCGGTGTCCGCGTTGGAGACGACGGTCTGCGCGGTCTCGTGAAGCAGCGTCAGGAACGCGACACCGTCCGTCCGCCGCATGTAATAGTTCGATAGATCGGCCACGCAGCTGCAGGCACTGCCCAAGCACTCGAGCGAGGCTTCGCATTGGTTGTTCGCGCAGCAGGCGTCCCCCAGTGCGCAGCCCGTGAGCACCGCGCCGCCAGAGCCGCCGTTGTTCGCCGCAGCGCTCGCTCCGGCCGCACCAGCCGCACCAGCCGCACCGCCCTCGTCCGCCGTGGTCCCGGCCTGACCCGCGACCGGACCAGCCCCCGACTCGCCAGCTGCGGCCATGCTGCCACCGGACGTGCTCCCGGCGGCGGCGCTCGTGTCA
Organism: Polyangiaceae bacterium; assembly: GCA_036509605.1. Classification (GTDB taxonomy): domain Bacteria; phylum Myxococcota_A; class Polyangia; order Polyangiales; family Polyangiaceae; genus PMG-095. Next base: position 1,151 of record DATCFJ010000276.1, read on the forward strand.
CCGCCAGCGCCGGCGTCGCCCGGGTTGTAAGTGGTCGGGACTCGCTTCTTCTCGGGCGAAGAACCGCAACCAGGAACCAGCAAGCCCGCTGATAGCTCGAACGCAACTCCGGCAAACACGACCGCACGCAAGCTCTTATTCATCAGGCCCTCACTCCAAGGTAGAAAACGGAGGGCCACGCTAGCGGTCAATGACCGCTACGGCAACTCAGGGTCACCAAGTCCCGACGCCGAGCGACAGTGCCGCGTAACCCCCGCGTAAACCGAACGGAGGATCACCGTTCACCTTGGCGCCGTCGGATTTCCAACCGTGCAGCGGAATGCCGTACAAGCCGCCAATCCGTACTCCAAGCGACCAGCCCGAGCGAGCGCGTGCTTCGTGAGCGTCTTTGCCGATCACGATCATCTTGCTGACCAGCGAGATGCCCGTCAAAAGCCCATTGTTCGTGAGCGTTGTGCTGCGGTTCGTTTGCAGCGCATCCGAGAACGACGTCTCGCCCTTGTCGGACGCCGTGACGGTCATGCCGTAGCCGCCGAGCGAGAGCACCGGCGCCAACAAGAAGCCATTCACGCGAACGAGCTGATATCCAAAATCGAACGTGCCCCACGCTCCGCTGGCCGAGATCTGGCGACCGCCTGACTCATCGACACTGCGGGACAACAGACCTGCGCCAGAGCCGCCGATCAGGAAGCGATTGAACAATCCGAAACCCTGGCCGCCCAAAATCGGGAACAAGACGGGCAGGTTCTTTGGGTAAAGGCGACCCGGCCCGGCAGAGTCCAGGCGGTCGTTGATGGGGCCCATGTCGATCATTGCGGCGCCGGCAAAGGCGCCCACACCGACCAACTTGGGCGTCGCGCCGCTAACGGGCGCTGGCGGGTCCAAGGGCTTACCCTTGGTCGAGTTCAAGTCGGGGCCGGTGACCGGCTCGTCTGCCTCTGCGGGTTGAACCGCGAGCAGGCTAGCAATCCCGACCGTCAAACCAAGGGTGCGAAAAAAAAGCCGTGTCATGGTCCTTGGACTTGCACTTAGCAAGTCCGAGGCCGTTCACGTTTTGCGCAGAATACGGCCAAAATCGTAACCGCTGAGGCGCGGATGCCGTGCCACAGTGCCTCGCTCCGCGAAGCACCGTGGCAGCTGACGACGCGGAGGCCACGAGGCCGGTGGCCTCCTTACGATACCTAGCCACGAGCCGCGTTATTGAGGTTCGAGAGGCCTTCTTCGAAGCTCGCGCCCAACATCTTGTCCATGTTCACATTTGCCCCACTGGTGAAAATCATTGAGCAGCGCAAACACTGCGGCGCTGGAGGCGCTCAGCTGCGCGCTACGCTCGATTCGAAATTTCGCTGGACGAGTCCGCGATGAAGAGCAGCAACACCGCCAGCAGCACGAGCAGGCCGATCCCGATAGTCATGGCAAGACCCTCTCAAAAAAGGCCGACCAGCCGTTTTTGTCAGCACGCGCGATCGCGGTCAAGTCACAAGCTTGGCGCAGGCCAGAGCGCGCTCGAGGAGCAGCGCGCGTTCGCGAGCGTTTTGCGTCAGCGCAGCTGCGCGCTCCAGCTCCACGCGCGCCTCTTCGAAGCGCTCGAGCTTGCCGAGCAGGTCGGCGCGCACTGCGGGCAGCAAATGGTACTTTTGGAGTGACGGCTCGCTGCGGAGCGGGTCCAGGATCTGAAGGCCCGCCTCGGGGCCAAACGCCATGCCCACGGCCACGGCGCGGTTCAGCTCGACGATCGGCGACGGAGTCCGCAAGGACAGCGCGTAGTATAGGGTCGCGATGCGCGTCCAATCGGTGGCCTCTGGCGTGGCGGCGCGAGCGTGACACGCGGCAATCGCTGCCTGCAGCGCGAAGGGCCCGGCACCGCCGCCCAGCGCGGAAGCGCGGCTCAAAGCCGACAAGCCACGGCGAATCAGCAGCTGATCCCAGCGCGCTCGGTTCTGCTCCAAGAGTAGAATCGGCTCGCCCTTGGGGCCAACGCGCGCGGCGCAGCGCGACGCTTGGATCTCCATCAACGCCACGAGACCGTGCACCTCGGGCTCGTTCGGCGATAGCTGAGCCAAGATGCGACCGAGGCGCAAGGCGTCTTCGCACAGCGCCGGGCGCATCCAATCCTCACCCGCGGTCGCTGAGTAGCCCTCGTTGAAGATCAGGTACACGACCTCGAGCACCGACGACAAACGAGCCGCGAGCTCCGCGCCGCGCGGCACTTCGAACGGCACTCCCGAGTCGCTGAGTTGTTTTTTGGCCCGCACGATGCGTTGCGCAATCGTCGTTTCAGGAGTCAGGAACGCGCGGGCGATTTCTGTCGTGGTCAAGCCGCCCAGCAAGCGCAACGTGAGCGCGACGCGCGACTCGGTCGATAGCATCGGGTGGCAAGAGGTGAACACCAGGCGCAGTAGATCGTCGCCCACGTCGTCGTCGAGCGCCGCGTCCAGGTCGGGCGCGGCGAATTGTGCGCGTGCCTCGATCTCGTGACCGACCGCGTCTTGCTTTTTCTGCCAGCGCTTGTTGCGCCTGAGCTCGTCGATGGCGCGGCGCTTGGCTGTCGCCATTAGCCACGCGCCCGGGTTGTCCGGCACACCCGACACCGGCCAATGCTCAAGCGCTGTGACCAGCGCGTCCTGGGCGAGCTCTTCGGCCAGACCGACGTCTCTGACGATCCGCGCTAGGCCGGCGATCAGCCGCGCGGACTCGATGCGAAACACTGCGTGAATCGCGCGCTGCGTATCGGATACCGTCACACCCACTCGCGTAGAGCAGCTCCGCCGAGCGGCCAAGCGCGAATCGTGGTGGCACCGCGTGTAGCTGGCGGAGCGCGAACCGAGCGCAAGTCGTCTGAGCTTCGCCCGGAGAGCCATCCGATAACTGACATAAGGCTGTCATTGGGCCATGAGAGAGCGCTTTTCGTCGACAGTAACTACGTGAAAGGACGAGAGATCTCTGGGCGACGTCGACCCGCTCGACGTGAACGTATCGTACTGGTACGGCCGTCACGACAATTGGCAAGCCGACACTCGGTCCGCACCGTGGCGCATGTTCACCGCCAGCTGCGCTAGCAGTGTAAGTGGAGAGAACGCGGCGCACGCCGCGTGAGGCAAGCACGCCGCACAACGCGGGGCGTCAGTAGCGCCAACTGCGGCGAGCCGCCCCGCCTGAGACAAGATGGATTAGCGCAACGAACAGCGCCGCTCCGATGATCGACCACAGAATGGGGAACGGGTGGCCGTCCACGTTCACCATCAGCAGCTCGGGCAGGTGAAAGTAGTGCGCGACGAACGAGCCGAGGAGCGCACCAACGAAGCCCACGGCGATGGACACGAAGAAGCCACCTCCGGTGCCTCCGCCGATAGCGCGGCCAATGCCGCCGCACACGCCGGCGATGATCAACAGAACCAAAAGACCGGTGAGGGAGATGTTCATGACCGACCGGAATGCAAGAGCTGCGCCGGGACGGCACTCGCGATTCGCGCGGATATCGCGCGCAAAAATGCGGCCTGCAGCGAGCGAGTGTGGCGAAATCGTCAGAGCGCCCAGATCGCGCCGTGCGACCGCTCTTCGTCGGGGCTGGGCGCCGCGACGTAATAGTACGCGGAGACTGACGCGCGAAAGCGGGCTTCTGGGCAGGCCAGCGGCTGCGGGTGGCCGTGCCAGAACGTGTCCCCGTGGCTCATGACGATCAAGCGGTCGAGCAGGGGCAGGTAGCTTGCCTCACAGCGCGTGCGCGGTTCGTCCCACAACTCGAGCGCGCCGCCCCAGCTCGGCTGCCAGTCGTAGCCCAAGTAGTAAATGACGGTCAGCTTGCGCTCCAAGTGGCGTGTGCGATCGCGATTGAAGTCCGCGTGCAAAGCCAGGTGCCCCGAGGGCAGGGTCAGCGACAACCCCGCGCCGCGAAAATGCGGATCTGCGATCAGGCCCTCGACGCCGCTCAACGCGCTCAGGAAATCGAGGAACGCCAGCGACGATAGCTCGGCTAGCAAATGCCGCAATCCAGGGTCCACGCCCTCGAAGCCCGCGCGCTGCAATTGTCCGAGCCGAGCGGATTGCTCGCGGTAGTCGCGCCGCATCCACGCCGCGTGCTCGGGGCCCGGGAATTGCTGCGCCAGACCAAGCGCGCGCGTTTCCCCCAAAAGGCCGTCGAAGACTGCGTGGGGGTAAGGTCGGGCGGCCCGGTACCGTTCAGCGTGCTCGCGCGCCAGCGCCTTGAGCGGCTTGCGGTCGAAGAACCAAAGGTCCGTGGGTCCTGCAGGCGTAACCAGCGGAGTCATCTAAGGGCCCGCGAATGGTCAAGTCGGTCGATGATCGCGGTCGAGGCGCCCGGCCGGCGAGGCGCGACGAAGGCGCATACTGCTGGTATGTAACTGAGGAGCAACGAAGCCAGCCGGGATGCATCGGCTGCGAGGGCGATC
>DATCFJ010000277.1:0-7797 GCA_036509605.1 Polyangiaceae bacterium
GAAGCGTCGGCGCGGGTGCCGGGGTCGCAGATGCGGCTGTGGTCAGCGGAGCAACCGGCTTGGGATCGGTGGGTGCGTTTGCGGCGGGCGCGGTCGGCTGCGCGGCACACGCTGTCAGCGCGACGAGCACGCCTACGGACAACAGGTCGAGTTCCAGCCCACGCCAACGTCGCGATTTTTGCATCCGGCTCGATGACTTACCAGGTTTCGCGCCTGATGAGTGCCTCCGAAGGAACGGAACGGGTGTACTCGTTCGCCGAAATTCGCCACGCAATCAGCCGAAAACTCTGGGGCTGGCGCGCGCTGCACCTGGCGCGCGTCAGCTTCGATGTCGGCGGCCACGGTGGCTTCTGGCTCGATCAGCGCGCAGCCGCGTCCCGGGCGCTCGACTCGACCTTCCGGGCAACGCGGCGCGGACGGCTTGGCGCAGCGCACGCCGTTCCAGATCTGAGGTGCCGTGCACAGCTGCTCGTTCACGCCGGGCAGGCAGCGTTTTTCGTCGAGCTTGCCGAAGGGGCAGCGCGCGAGATCCGGCACGACCGCGCAGCGAAAGCCCAGGTGCGCGCCCTGATCACTCGGGTTCGCGCGATTCCGCAGGCGCGTGTGCATCCACTTTTCGAAGCGTCGGCTCCAACTACCGCCGCGGTACACCTTGGCGAAGCCTGTTTCTGGCGGCCAGGGGTATGCGGCGTACCAGTCGTCGGTCCACTCCCAGACGTTGCCGCTGATGTCGTACAGGCCGAACACGCCGGCCGCGTAGGCTTTGGTCGCGCACGAGCCGCCACCGTGCTTCCAACAGGTGTGGCCGTCTGGCGATTCAGCGCCCCACGGATACTTCAAATATTGCTCGCCGCCGCGCGCAGCGTATTCCCACTCGGGCTCGCTGGGCAGCCGTTGTCCGCGCGCGGAGCAGAACGCGTCGGCCTGCGTCCAGGTAACGCAATTGATCGGATAATCCGGGCGATCGCGATGTGCCGCGTTGCACTGGCTGTGCGAGGCGACGGCGGCCGTGCAGCTGCCATGCGCGACGCACTCGGCGTATGCCGCGACGGTGACTTCCGTTTGATCGACGCAGAACGGCGGGAGCGTGGTGCGGAAGCGCGGGCTTTCGTCGTCCGAGTAGCGCTCACTAGGATCTGAGCCGACCCAGAATGTCCCGCCTGGGAGCAGGGACATGCCGGCGGGGCATGTGGGCGCGGGCGCGGGCGCGGGCACGGGCGCGGGGGTGAGAGATGCGCTGGGGGTAGAGGGAGTGCGCTGTTTGGGAGGGGGTTCGGTGTGGCGGGCGCAGCTCGCACTAAGGCATGCGGCCCAAAGCAGGACCGCGAGCGGGTGACGATTCGGCAACGGCGTATCGGGGCGCAGGGTGACGGGCTATAGCTGGTCCGGGTCGCAAGAGCTACAGCCGTTCTGGACTTGTTTTACCGATGATCCCGCGTCGTGAGTTCCTCAGGGCGAGTGCCCTCGCCGCAGCCGGCCTGGTCGGGGCGTGCGCGACGGACGCGGTGCCCGAGGGGCGTACACCGGTGAGCCTCTGGTTCAGCTACGGGGGTACGAATCGCGAGGTCCTGGAGGGCTTGGTGCGGCGCTTCAACGCGCGCCAAAGTCGCGACTACGTGCAGGCCGTGTACCAGGGCGACTACTTCGAGGGCCTGGCCAAGCTGCGCACCGCGATTGCCGCCGGATGCGCGCCCACGCTGAGCCATGTGCTAGGCGAGGTCGTGCCGTACCTGGCGAACGCCAACGTGCTCGAACCGCTCGGCGACTATCCCGGCGTGCGCGAGCTCGACCTGATCCCGGAGCTCGGCCAAGAGCGCTCTTGGCTGAGCGGTGGCGCGCGGCCGTTGGTCGCGCTGCCCTTCAATCGCTCGACGCCGATCGCTTATCTGAACGGTGATCTGTTCGCTCAGACGGGGCTGCGCGCGCCGCGCGACTGGGCGGAGCTGCGCTCGGTCGCTGAGAGGCTCAGCGTGCCGCGCACGCGTTTCGGCTTTGGTTGCCCGATCAATTGGTGGTTCTGGGTCGCCCTCGTGGGTCAGGCGGGTGGCACGGTCGTCGCGGCAGACGGGCGCGTGTCGCTCGGCGACGAAGCGGGCGTCCTTGCACTCTCCTTGTGGCAAGAGCTAGTGCGAGACGGCTTCATGAAGCCGCCTCCGGGGCGTGACTACAACGCCTGGGAGCAGTGCAATCAGGACTTCTTGTCCGGGCGCGCCGCGATGATCTGGTCATCCACGGCATTCCTGAAATACTTGGAAGCCCATGCGCGCTTTCGAGTGGTCGCTGCCCCGCTGCCCGCAGGTCGAAAGCGCGCGGTGCCGACTGGAGGCACGTTTTGGATCGTCCTACGCGGCGCAGCGAGCGAGCAAAAGGCTGCTGCCGTGCGCTTTTTGCGCTTCATGAACGAGCCCGAGCAGGTGATCGAGTGGTCCACCCGCACCGGTTATATTCCAGTCACGCGCGCCGCCGTGAAGGAGCTCGAACGGCGCGGGTACTACGCCGATCATCCGAACGACGCGGTCGCCCTCGAGCAACTCTCGGTCGCTGAGCCCTGGCCGTGGTCGGTGGATTTGTTTCGTTTACAGCGGGAAATCGTGCAACCGCGACTGGAGAGCGCGGTGCTCGAAGGGCGCGATGCTCGGGACGTCCTCCGCGAAGCGCGCGCGCTGGCATTGGAGCCCACGTGAAGCCGAGCCGGCGGACCGACCCCTATTGGATGCTGCTGCCGACGCTGCTGTTTTTGTTCGTGTTCTTCTTGTTCCCGCTGGGCATGTTGATCAAGCAGAGCTTCTTCAGCTGGGATCTGCTGACTGACGCGCGCTACGTGGGTTTGGCAAACTATCGCGCCCTGCTGCGCTCCGGGGAGCTGCTCCACACCTTCACGACTACGTTTTCAATGAGCGCAGCGGTGGTGCTCGGGTCGATGGCGGCGGGGCTTGCCCTCGCCTTGCTGCTCGATCGCCCGGGGCGCTTCGCCGCGTTTCTGCGAGGCGCTGTGTTCAGCGCGTACGTGGTGTCTTGGGTCAGTGTCGCGCTGCTTTTTCTTTGGTTATTGGACGCGGATTCCGGCATTTTTTCAGGACTCTGGCGCGCCGTGTGCGGCAGCCGCGCGCCGAACTGGCTCGGTGATCCGGCGCTCGCGCCGTGGGCCGTGGCGGGCGTCTCGGTGTGGAAGATCACAGGCTACGCGCTGGTGCTATTTCTGTCGGGTCTGCAGGATGTGCCAAGCTCTGTTCTGGAGGCGGCTGAGCTCGACGGCGCGTCGCCCAGTGCGCGCTTCCGCAACGTGACTTGGCCGCTGCTCCGGCCGACGACGCTGTTCGTTGCCACGACCAGCTTGATTGCCAGCTTCCAGCTGTTCGACGTGGTGCGCGTGATGACCCAGGGCGGCCCGGTCCGCTCGACAACGGTGTTCGTGTACGCCGTCTATGAGCAGCTGTTTTTGGACCTGCGCGTGGGCCGCGCCAGTGCGGAAGCGGTGGTCTTCTTCGCTATTTTGCTGCTGCTCACGGGCGCGCAATTCGTGCTCTTTCGCAGCCAAGAGACGGAGGCGGCATGATGCGGCGCGCTGTGCTGGCGCTGGTCGCGCTGATCTGGCTGTTTCCCTACTTATGGATGGGGCTCACCAGCCTCAAGCCGCTGGACGAGATCATTCATTCGCCGACCGCGCTGTTACCCCTGCACCCGTCGTTCGATGCCTACCGCGACGTATTCCGCACGCTACCGTTGGCGCGCTACTTCTTGAATACGAGCGTGATGGCGCTGTCGATTGCGGCGCTGCAGATCGCGCTCGCACTGCCTGCGGGCTATGCGCTGGCCAAACTGCGCTTTCGCGGCAAACGCTTGGCGTTCGCGCTGATCGTCGCAACCCTGCTGGTGCCCGCCCAAGTGCGTTTCGTGCCCGTTTTCTTGATGCTCGCGCGCGCCCACCTGGTCAACACGCTGAGCGGCTTGATCCTGCCCTTTGGTGTCAGTGCGCTCGGCACGTTCCTGGTGCGGCAGGCGCTGCTCAACGTTCCAGACTCACAGATCGAGGCTGCGCGCATCGACGGCGCGAGCGAGCTGTACATCGTGTACCGGCTCATGGCTCCCCTGCTCACGCCGACGTTGGTTTCGTTGTTCCTGTTCAGCTTCATCTCGCACTGGAACGACTATTTCTGGCCGCTCGTGCTGACGACCGACGAGCACGCGCGCACCTTGCCGCTGGCGATCGCGCTCCTCCGCGAACAAGGTTCCGGTGTGCGCTGGCACATCGTGATGGCCGGCAACGTGATTCTCAGTTTGCCGGCTTTGGCCGTATTTGCGGCCGCACAACGGCATTTGCTGCGCGCGGTGACCGAGCGCGGCTTCGGCGGTTGAGAGGCTGCGTTTGGGTCAGCGCGCCAGCCACTGCACGCGAGCTGCGTGCGGATCGCTTGGATACCGCGCCAAGAAGCGCGCTGCTCGCGCGGCTAGCGCAGCGCGATCCCCACGCGCTGCAAGCGCCTCGATCGCCACTACTTCGGCCTCCGGAGCGAGCTGGCCGTTCGGATAGTCGGCACGATACTGATCCGCCAGACGCAACGCCTCCCCCGACATGCCGGCTGCCTCGGCGGTTTGCGCGGCGTCCAGCAGCGCGACCTGAGCGCCCAAGGCTGAATCTGGCTGGCTGCGAGCGACGACTTTCGGTCCGTCCACGCGCACTGAAGCGACTCGTCCGGCAGCAGAATGCCGCTGCGCAACGGGGGTCGGTACCTCACTGGGCTTCCCGGGAGCAGCGAATCGCTGCGCCGTCTCCTGAATCGGTTTAGCGTTGCTTTCGGGCGCTGAAATGACGGTGTTGCGAGGGGCTACGACCTGTTGTCGTGACGCCGCAGCGCGCTGCCATCCCGCGCCGGTGAGCGTTAGAGCAGTGACGGCACTGCCGGCGATGAGCCCCAAGATCAACCACTTGGTAGCAACCGCGCGGTACAGGCGCCCGCCGAACGCCAGCCCGCCGCCGGCACTGGCGCTCGCTGCCGAGAGCTGAGAGACCACGTGGATCGTCGTGTTCAGCCTCGCCCAGAATGCTTCGACGTCCGCTGCGGGTTCGTCCCGCCGTGCAGAGTCGAACAGCATTCGTTCGAACTGGTCGTCGTCGAGCGACGATGAGTTTTGTTCGCCGAACGTCATCGAGGTTGCCTCTCTCGCGCGGCAACCGCCGCACGGACACGCTTTGCAATGGCGGAGAATTCCTCCCGCGCACGGCGCAAGCGCGAGCTTGCGGTGCCAATCGGGATCTCTTGAAGTGCGGCGATTTCTCGCACTTCCAAGCCTTCGAGCTCGAAGAGCACTAGCACCGCGCGCAGCTCCTCGGGCAAAGCGTCAAGGATCGTATCGAGCAGCTCGCGGGCTTGTTGCCTCTCTAGATGTTCTTCCGGAGAGGGCTCCTGGTCGCGCAGGCGCGGCACTGCCTCGAGATCAGCAATTGGATCCGCCAGCCTTTGCTTTCGCGTCTCCTGGGACGCGACTCGCAGCGCAACTCCGTATAGAAACGCGTGACCCCGCCCCGGTTGGATGTCGGCCATTCGACGCGCGGCGATCCAAAACACTTCCTGAGCCGCGTCGTCGATTTGAGCCGTGCGGACGCCCAAACGGCGTAGCAAGCGCGTGACCGAGCCGTAGTTCTGTTCGACTAGGGCTCGTAACTCCGGAGGGTTATTGGATTCGGCGTGGGCGGTCGGGTTTTCGGCATCTGCCGCTGAAAGCCCGCTTTTTATCGACCCAACGTGCGAAACCACGATCCGACTTTAGCCCTTCAAAAGTGCAACCCAAGCCCGAGCATGCCGTAGCCAACGATATTCGACGAATGAAAAATCTGGCTGCCGTCAGAGCGCTCCGCGCTGATGGTATTCACGACCGCGTCCGCGCCGACCTTGAGCGCAACGTGGAAGAGCGAGCCTAAGTTGTAGCGTCCTTCGAACCCGACCCCTGCGGTGCCAAAGCCGGCTGTCTTGGTTCGGTCGTCGGGGAAATCCGACGAGGTGGTGCCGTCAAGCGAGGCCCCCTTCTCCCGTAGTTGCAGAACGCCCGCGCCGTACTCGACGCAAAACAAGGCCACGAATCCACGCGTATCGTAGGTCGGTGACCAGCACAGCGCCATGCCGAAGGAAGCGCCTTGCACTGTCGCCGAGTTATCAAGCGACGAGGCGACTAAATGCGAGTCCACAGCGGCGACGTTGCTGCTGTGAAAGCTTTGCGTCGCCTTCCCCAAGTAGCTCAGCCTGACGCGCGTCACGATGCCGTCGAGAAAGCTTTTCCCATTCGGAGTCGTCACGAAGTTGGCGACGTCGATCGACAAATCCAAGCGAGGCACTACTTTGCCAGGCAGGAGGCCGACCTCGCCACCGGCGAAGACGGACAGCGCGCGCGCCTTGTCGAAGCTCAACGTGCCGGCGCTGACCTGCATGCGCTGCTTGCCAATGACGCCGCTGGCCCGGAGGTGGTGTTCCGGTTCGACCGGCGGCGCGGGCGCGGCGGCGGGTGGCTGTGGGACCGCGGGCGCTGGGATCGGCTTGGCCGCGGCGGCCGGCGAGGGCGGTTGATCTTCGCCGCGCAGCGCGAGCGCGCTCACGACGGCCAGCGCGTCGACCACCTCTTGGCAACTGGCGCCGTGCACTTCTCGAACGGCGGAGGAAGATTCGGCGATCGAGCTCTGCAGCGAGCCATGAAAGCCGGGGTCGTCCCGAACGATCGAAACCCGCAAACCGCGCGCGGAGCCGGGCGCGCTCGCCTCGTCGAAGCGGCCGCCGCGTTCGGTCACGGCGGCTCGGAAATCCGACTCGGAGGGACAACCGTCGGGGGCCGCGTACGCAAGCTGCACCGGGTCGGCCGCGCGGACTGGCGCGGCGCGAAATACTAGGCCGAAGCCGCATAAAATCGGGAGCGCCCTCAGGATTGCGTGCTTCACGATTGACTCATGGTGCTCCGAAGGCACCGCGATCACGAAATGCGCATTGCCCGGGAGCTCGCCGGAATTCGGGCCAGAATCAGTGCAAAATGCAGCGCTGAGCCAGGCGTTCCACGGTCGCGCGGCGTGCTGGACTTAAACCCGGATCGGCGCGCAGCGCGCTCAAAGCGCGGGTTTCGGCGACGCTGTCAGCGACGGCGCAGGCCAGGATCAAGCGCGTGCGCCAAGCTTCGCGCTTCACCCGCGGTAGGCTGAGCTCCTTGGCCAAGGCCGCATCCAGGTATTCGGCAGCTTCCGTAAAGCGCCCACGCCCAAATAAATTCTTGCCCAAAAGGTAGCTTGGTAGGCCATTTTTCGGCTCCGCGGTGGCCCAGACGGCCAGGCGGGGCGCGGCTACTTCGAACGCGGCGCCGAGCACGGGATCACCGACCAGGAGGTCGACAATGGCTCGCCGTTGCAGCTCGTTTTCGGGGGAGCGTTTGACGTCGAGCGTACGCAGACGATCTTCATCGGCGACGATCGCGGCGACCGCGTCGTAGTCGCGACGCGCGTCCGCAATGCGCCCGGCGCGTAGCTCGACGTCTGCTTCGGCCTCGCGCGCTCCGGCCTGTTCAAGCTTGGCGAGCTCGGGTGATGCCGCCAAAGCGGCGTACGCTTGGACCGCAGCGGCTTCGTCGCCGTCTTTGACGGAGCAGGCGGCGAGCTCGAATTTGGCTGAAGTATAGTGCGGATCGAGCCTCAAGAGCTCCGCCAGAGCCCGCCTGGCGCCGGCCGTGTCAGCGCTGCCGAGCTTCTGATTGGCGACGCCGTTGAGACGGTCGACGATGCGCGGGCAATGGCGGCCGAACAAGGCGGGTCGATCGAAGCGCACG